>JADGFH010000857.1 GCA_016743925.1 Labilibaculum sp. | reverse complement strand
AAATCCTGAATCATGTCAGAGTCACCAGCTCCCTGTGCAATTTCGTTAACACGACCCAAAAGTTCAGGCTCATTTCTAAAAGCATATTTAAAGGCATGCTTCATTTCGTTGCACAAATCGTAAGCGCCCGTAGCAAATGCCTTCCATTCTTTCTCGGCATCTTTACCTGTGCGGCGCACAACAATCCATGCCGATTGGTATTCGCGAAAAACAAAAGCTCGAATACCTATTTGGGCAATACGTTCTGCACTAACACCCCCTGTGGCCAGTTTATCACTGTCTTGATTTGCCCACATTTCAAGGGTTTCACTTTCGGTTCCGGAAACATTGCTGGGCATGTTTAGTTCTACAGTTTCTTCATCAGGAACAGCTGCTACTGCAGCTTTACACGCCATAATTTGTTCTTCTGTAATCATTTTATTGATTTTGATTAATTAATACACAAAAGCCTATTAAGCTATCCGAAAACGAAGCCATAATAAAGCTTTCCTTTTACTTATTGTCATCAATCACAATAAATGCATGGCGAACAGTAATCTCTTACCCACATGGTTTTTATGTAATTGCTAAAAGACAATTGAAGTTAATTAAAACGAATCATAATGCAATAGGAAATTAAACAGTAATATGATTTATTTCAAAATATTAGGTAAAATCAGGCCTTTGGAGCGTTGGTTATAATATTATTTAAAAGCATTTAAAATAAGACCTTAATCAATTTCAAAATAAAAAAAGATATTCATTATAATCGGAATGTAAACCTATATTTATATTTTTTTAAAGATCTTAAAATAGATATTTATTCACCTCATAGATAGTGTGTAAAGGTGATTTGTGATGATGATAGTGTAAATATTATCTGTAAAGCTACCCTGATAATTATTACTAAAGCATCAAATCGAAGTTAGGATTTGTACTGTAAAATAATGTGATTTTATTAATTAGGAATATTTTTATTTCAGGAGATCCTTATCTCGATAAGAGGATAAGCATAAGTAGGAACGAAGTGTAGTGAAATTTTATTCGGCATAAAGTACGATGCTCTTATTAAAATTAGCCAACACGGGTAATTATACCAATTTATTTAGCCATCATCATCTTCTTATGCCCAATTGCCTCTTATTTTTTGTAATTTCCCTTCAAACAAAAATATCCTACAATGTTTCGTAATATCTCATTCCTTATATTCTTTATCACGAGTCTCACGCTAAATGCTCAAAAAGTTGATTTAATTTACTTTACCGATGCACATCAAATTTTTCCGGTAGATGATGTAGATGGTGGAAGAGGTGGGGTTGCCCGCCTTAAAACTATTGCTGATGAAACACGAAGGACCAATGCCAATACGCTGGTGATTCATGGTGGCGACTTGTGTGGTGGTGTTCTTTTTGGAGGTATGTACAAAGGCGAACCAATGATCGAAGCTTTTAACGATATTCCTGTGGATATTTGCAATTTTGGACAGCATGAATTCGATTTTGGCGCTAAACATACCATTCAATTGTTATCCAAATCAAAATCTCAGTGGTTTAGCTCTAATCTAAAAAATAGAGATGGGGAAGTATTTGCAAATTTGCCTGCCTATTTGGTAAAAGAGCTAGGAGGCTTAAAAATTGGATTTATCGGTTTAACCGATGCAATGAATACAAGTACTAAGGACGATTTGGTGATTCAAGAAGATTTATTTGCATCCGTTTCGGATGTGATAACTCAGCTGGGAAATACTGATTTCATTGTTCTTCTAAGCCAAACAAATTTAGATGCCAACCGAAAATTAATTGCGCAATTCCCTGAGGTAGATTTGATACTTACCGAGGAACAATACGAGCAGGAGAGTAATGTTTTTTATAAGGGACATGTTCCGATTGTATCTACTGCCGGTAATATGAGTTCAGTTGCCAAAATTTCTTTAGGAGAGAATAAAAAAATTCTGGTTGATATTATTCCATTGGATCAAAAAATTGCTTCGGAGAAATACCTGCGAGATATGGAAATGTATTATAAAAAAGACATGGACTTACAGCTTTCCGAAAAGCTATGTCAACTCGAGGTTCCGCTAAACTTTCGGGATGGGATTGTAGGGGAAAGTCTTGCCGGCAATTTAATTAGCGATGCTTTTAAAGAATGGCACGATTCTAATGTTGGAATAATTAACGGGGGAGGAATACGAGCAGCTATTCCTGCTGGAAATTTTACGCTAAAGTCCGCACGTTCCCTATTGCCTTTTGGGAATCAAATCTGTCAAATTCTGATGAAGGGTTCGGAACTGAAAAAAGTATTGAGGGCTCATGCAAGTGATAAAAAAGGAGGTTTACTTCACGTATCAGGAATTACCTATGCATATAAAGATTCGTTAATTACTGTTCTTAGAAATGGTATAGAATTAGATGATGAGGAGTTGTTAACTGTTTCTTTAAATAATTTTTTACTAGAACATCTTGATGCTGATTTTGAGATTTTAATAGACAAATTAAATCCTGAAGCTATTGCAGACTATGATGTTTTAAAGGCTTATTGTAAAAAATACAAATTGATTAAACCTGTTATAGAAAAGCGAATTACACTATTTAGAAACGAATAATACTTGCAATTCTATGTTAAGTATTATATTTGCCGGGTATAAT
>JADGFH010000856.1 GCA_016743925.1 Labilibaculum sp. | reverse complement strand
GGTTAATACCACGTTTTTCACTTTTGATATTGATCGATATTTAACAACATTTGATATTAAAACCCTGCATGATATTGCAGCTAATGTTCCATATGATCAAATTTTTGTCTTGATAAATACGAATCGATATGGAGGGGGTGGCTTTTACAATTATTATACTAGTTGTTCTTCAGATCATCCGCTTACTTATGAGGTTTCGAGTCATGAATTTGGACACGGGTTTGTTGGTTTAGGAGATGAGTACTATTCTTCTGAAGTGGCTTACGAAGATTTCTACAATTTGGAAGTTGAGCCTTGGGAACCGAATTTAACAACCTTAGTTGATTTTGATAGAAAATGGAAAGGAATGTTGAATGATTCAATTCCAATTCCAACAGCTAGGACTAAAGAATTTGAGAATAAAATTGGTGTATTCGAAGGTGGTGGCTATTTGAGTAAAGGAATATATTCTCCTTTTCAGGATTGTAAAATGAAATCGAATAATATGAAACACTTCTGCCCTGTGTGTGAAGATGCAGCAGAAAAAATGATTTTATTTCAGATTGGAAAATAAATTAAGTTTTCATTAAGGATTATAAAAAATGCGCTTCAATTTGAAGCGCATTTTTTATGATAGGAATACTATTACTTATCTTCTTCTTGTTTTTTTGCTATACCGTAGAATATCAAAAGCGCAATTCCTCCAAATAAAAAGATCATTGAAAAGTAAGAAACTTCTTCATTTAAACCAGCGTAAGCGTCTAAAATGTTTCCAATAAGAATTCCAATAGCTAGTCCAATAAGAAGAACTCCATATTTCAAACTCTCTAAAGTGCTACACTTTCTATCTCCTACTAAAGTGCTAAGATCCATGCCTTTTTCGATTAAGGCTTGTCTTTCCTTATGGCGATGTACTAAAAATACGATTAATGGTATGATGCCAAATACTGAAATGATTGCTACTACTCCTGTTATATCCATCTTATAGGTTTTTAGATTAAAATTATTTTATTTTTTCGAATTAAAATCGACTTATTGATTTTTGCATTCAACTTTAGGACGCGACCAATTTGAATCTGGTTACACATTTTTTAAGAAAATTTTAACGATTTAATTTATCTTGGTAAAAATGAATGCCTTAACTTGCGATTAATGAGTTGGAAATAAAAATTTATTGAAAAATAGATTTAACCTGTAACCGATTGAGGTGTGAGTGCGTCTAAGTATTAGACAACTTAATTTAAGAAGTGAGAAAAAAGTTAGATAGAAAGCAACATTATCATTCTAATGACTGTCTTTTTAAATGAGGATGAAATATTTACAAGGAATAGAAGCATGTATTATCTATGAAATTTCGAAATGATACCTACTATTTAGCCAAGATCAAAGAGGGAGATCCGGGAGCATATGCATTTCTTGTAAACAAGCATAAAAAGATGGCCTTTAATATTGCATTGCAGTTGATGGGGAATCGGGAAGATGCGGAGGAAATTGCTCAGGATGCTTTTCTAAAAGCTTATCAGGCTTTAGATAAGTATAAAGGAGATTCGAAATTCTCAACTTGGATTTATCGAATCATATACAATACGGCAATTTCTCATTTACGGAAAAAAAAACTTGATGTAAGTTCTATTGATGAAGATTTTTCAGTTTCGGTTAATGTAAAATCTACTCAGTCTGCATTGAAAGATTTGCAAGCGGTAGAACGAAAAAAGTATCTTGGAGAAGCATTAAAAAGAATTAACGGTGATGATCGTAGTTTAATTACACTGTTTTATTTAGAAGAAAATTCGGTTGAAGAGATTTGTTCTATTACTGGTTTGAATGCTTCAAATGTAAAAGTTAAATTGCATCGTGCACGAAAAAAGCTATATGCTGTGTTAGAAAAAGCGTTGCAGGGTGAATTAAAAACTATTTTATAGATTTCGAAAGAAAAAACGCACAAGATGAATAAAAAAGAAGATATCTATAAGGATGATTTCATCAAACAACTTGTAAAGGATGTTGAGTTGGAAGAGACTTCGGATCAATTTACGAATCAGGTGATGGATCAGGTGATGCAAGATTGGCTTGCAAAACCAATTGAAATGAATAAGCCAATTTCTAGAAATGCTTGGATGTGGATTGCAGGTCTGATATTTCTGGCAGTAATTATTTTGCTTGGGACAGATGTGCATAATTTGATCAGCGCAAGCGAACATCCATTTTTAAACCAGTTGGATGCCATGTTTTTAAAACCAATTAATTTGATATTAAATCAAGTTTTACAAAGCTTAATTAAACTTCCAGTATTGGTTTATATTGTGGCAGTAGCATTTGGGGTTTTAGCAGCTTTCGATCGAGTTGTTAATAAATTGGTGCACTATAGGTAATAGCAAACACAGTTGGTATTATGCCAACATCCATTAATATTTGATTTTTTTAATAAAAAAAACCGCACTGTAAAGTGCGGTTTTTGTATTTTCTAAAATGGAAGATCATCTTCTTCTGGAGCTGGAGGAACATCTTCAGCTTTAAATTCTGGCATTTCAGGAACTGGAGAACCACTTGCTTGAACTTTTTCAATTCTCCAAGCTTCAAGATTAGAGAAGTAGTTTACTTTTCCATCTTTTTCCCATTTACGGCCACGAATATTAAAAGAAACTTTA
>JADGFH010000855.1 GCA_016743925.1 Labilibaculum sp. | reverse complement strand
TTTAACTTTAAATAAATCAAAGCTAAAAACTTTAATAAAATAATACGGTAAAAAGGATAAAAGAGATGACAGAGAAAAATATCACTGAGGAAAAAATAAGAATTCCAAAAACTGCATACAACCAACACTTAGTTGGCAGGCTGAAAAACTACGATGAAAAAGAAGCTTTTTTAAAAGCCAAAGAAAATGCCAGAAACCGGGCTAGAATTCTTCTGCCCAGAGCCCTGAGAGTCATCGCTATGGAAATAGAAGGTCATGCTATGGATGTACCCAATAAAAAACATCTTTATAAAGAAGTCAAAAACAAAATCGACCTGGAAATGGAAAATTACCTCACCGATTTCGAAAAAAGAAGGCGCATGAAAATTCAAAGCTTTTGTGACGCAGTGATTTATGCCTGTCTTTTTCTCAGTGTTGCCTCTGTGGTCTATTTTTTCTTTATCTACCTGATGTCAGTTGAATTTTGAAGGGAGTGCAAATAATGAATCAAACGACCACCTGTAAAAGACAATCCGACAAACAACATGAGCACCTGTCAATGTTATCAGTCACCTTTATTGAAAGGCACTCTAAATGTCAACAACAACAAAAAGAGAAGTTTATAGATTCGAAATCCATCAACAGGGGAAAGTTATATTCCATGCATGGCTCGAATGTTCAGGGACTTCTGGTTACTTTTGGGCCGCCAGCCCAAACTGACTCGCAGAAGAGTAGCGCGCTACGAAATGTCTTTAAAACATAAACAACCTGATGTTTCATCGTTTCAAAAAACAATGTGACCCCATTATCCATTTGATAATTTTCATGTTGTTTAATGTAAAAAACACAGGACTATTCTTTCTCGAAAACACAGTGAATTGTTGTTTCCGATACTTTAGTCTTAAAGTATCTCAGTTAGTAATAAGGAACAGGCTCTCATTATTTTCAGGAAAGAAGTTAATCAGAATCCACAATAACAAAGGAATGCATCATGCGACCTAATCAACTCTATCAAAAAGGCTACGTGCCGTTTCATCAATCATTATTAAGTGCCGGGTATAAACTCTATATTAAAGCGCATTGCTTAAAATTTCTGGAGTTTGCTATTCAGGATGATTACATGAGCTTACAGCTTATCAAAAAAATCATCGGTTTAAGAGCTATTCCCAGACCTACAGAAGGCGGTTATCAACACAAACAAAACCACAAATCTTTCAGGGTTACTATGAAGGGAATGCTGGTTGATTACGAAATAGAGTCAGGCTGTTTGCTGATTAATGATGTGACTTATGATCTTAATGCAAGGAGTTCACATGAATTACCGGGGTTGCATGTTGTTCAGAAAGACGGAGAAACGTGGGGTATTACTAAAAAATATGTCGCTAATGTCACTACGGAATATGCAGCTGTCAATGGACAGAGTAATAATCGAGAACAAGCTTCGGATAAAATAATGCCACCTCAGCTGTTAAATGCATACGGAAAAGAGATTACAAAGTTTACTTTGTTTCATAACCCGACAGAAGGCGGCGGCTGGGATACCTGGGAGTCAATCAGAGATAAAAATGGCTTAACCGATTCCATGACCAAATCTTTTGCGCGAGTACTGGAAAGGACACAAGCCAGCGGCCAGTCGGTAAAATGGGTGGCTCATAGTCAGGGGGGAGCCATTTTTGCCGAAGGTGTACGTTATAGTAACAAAACTGTTGGAAAATCACTGGACAAACATACCGTCTGTTTTCAGGGCATGGCCAATAACCGATTAAGGACTCATTTTATACTGAAAAAAGCCGGTGTTAAATTACATACTCACAGAAATGGTTATAATGCCAACCCGCTAGACGCCATTCCCCAGGTCATTGGCCTTAACGCACTGACAGATGTTATGCTGGACAGAAATATCAAAAGTGTCGGTCGTTTATGTATGGCACCTGTGGCATTATTTTATGGGTTGCCTGCCGCTATGGTGGGTGGTCCTAATATAAGCCCGCACACAAAGCCTTATGAAAGTTTACCTGCTTATGGTAAACAGGTAGCTTCTGGCGTTAAAAATACGCTGACAGGCATGATTAAACGATTTTTATAGAGAGTAGTTAAAATGTTTGGGTTATTTAGAACAGAAAAAAATCCGAAAGGTCCGGATATTAAGCGATTACAACATTTAAACTTTGACCTGGTTGATTCCAGGTTATCGCTTTCTTTGCCTTACAGTAATAGTACTTTTGTTGATAGAAATCATGATGTAGAGCAATCGTTTAATATTTATGATTCTGGTTTGTACGAATGTGATGATATTGATGATTCCAATTCCTGTCATACTCTATTGGATAGGCATTATGAATATAGTCGTTTTAATCACAGAGGTTATGGAAATATAAATTTTGATTTGGAAATTTCTCGAATAAACCCTGTTTCAAACTTGTTTAATAACGTATCACTTAAAAACGCTGTTAGCTCTTACGTTATCAAGGGAAATACCGCCTGGAATAACAAAGAAAATATTGATGAGGACTGTAAGTTTAACATTTCACAGGATTTTAATTTTTGTCTAATTGGCAGCAATGAGTATTTAAGTTATGGTGAGTCAAGAATGCATGATCGGGTTCCGAGATTAAATTATATGATGGCCATTTCTCCACACCATTATGTA
>JADGFH010000854.1 GCA_016743925.1 Labilibaculum sp. | reverse complement strand
CTTTGAATCCTTTTGAATCAGAGCATCAATATTGTGTAAGGTATTAAATAAGAAATGAGGATTAACCTGATTTCTAAGCAATGCTAATTCACCGCTTGATTTATCTTTAAAAATAACCTCTTTTTTATTGCAAATGTTTACTATTTCAAAATTCACAATTGTATTAGTAATATCAAAATTTATTTTGATATTGTGTTTAATATCTTTATTTGTGGCATGTTTAAACGCATTCTCAATGAAGGGAATAAACAACATTGGGGCAACCTTGGGTGTAGTGCTATTGCCATTTATATTGAATGTTACTAATTCTGGATTAGATTGGCATAACAACTGAAGTTTTATGAAATTTTTAAGATATTCGATTTCTTCGGATAAATTAACAAAATCAACGTCTGTATTGTATATCATGTATCGCATTATTTCACCTAAGCTAATAAGTGTTTCAGAAGCCCTCTTTGAATCCTTTTGAATCAGAGCATCAATATTGTGTAAGGTATTAAATAAGAAATGAGGATTAACCTGATTTCTAAGCAATGCTAATTCACTTTGAAAATTTTGTTTCTCTAATTGTTCCTTTAGTTTCTTTTTATCAAACCAATCAATAAAATACCTTATCAGACCTCCTAAAAAGAACCAATACAAAGGAATTGCACAAATATAAAATGCCCCCACGAATGACTTGGTTAATATGAGAGATAAACAAATGCAGAAAATGGAGATAGATATTGAATAGAGTCTCAGTTTCTTTATTTTGAGGATTTCAAAAGTGTAGAAATAGGCAAAATAGAAATAGGCTGGTATCAGTAGATTTAGAACAATTACCAAGATACTATATTGGGAATGAAGTAGAAACCTTGTTCCGAAAGGAATAATAAAATTTGTTAGTAGCAAGACTATCCAAAGGATAATATGTGCTAAAATGATTGTTGATTTTTTCACAGTTTACAATTTATATCATGAAGCAAGGTGACTTATCCGAAGATTCCAAGCTTGATTATTTTTAAATGGAATGGTTGCAATGCTGTATTTTGGAAATCAATCACAAATCCATATTTTCATTACATTTTTATAAGTTCCATTTTTAATTTTTCTATAATTTTTTGCAATTGCATAATTTGGACTCGGCATGATTGTATTAATTCTAATAATATCTTCGGTTTTTTGAGCTGTATAAATTGACATTTGTCTGTTGTTATTAAATGGATTTACCCAAGATAATAACATTTGATAATTATCTCCTAAGTACTCTTTGTCGGCAACAATCTTATTTTGACTTATAATTATTGGTATTTGTAATATATGCTTGTTTAAAAATAAATTACCAGATGGTGTTCCAAAAATAATCATATCAAAATTTGCAACATCCATTTTTAAAGCTTCTTTGTCTGTCATAATTATCGAATTCGGGAAGAATTTTTGTTTGTAATTTTTAATAAAATCCCAAAGCTCATGCTGTATCGTAGTATCATTCTCATTTGTTGGTATTATCATTAAAAGATTTTCTGCATCAACTTCTCCAAACTTAGGCATTGTTTGAATAACTGGTTTTCTATATTCCTCCACAATACTCTGATAGCTAACAATATCTTTTTCTTTTATTTTAGGAAAAACAGAAAGTAATGTAGGGAAAAAGTCATTAATTGATGAATACTTTTCTCTATTTTGTTCGTATTCTCTTAATTTTTCAATTAAAGGAATAAGATAAATAAAACGACGTCCTATTTCAATTTTGTATTCAATTAAATGTGAAGATTCTTCACCATATTTTGAGGCAGCCAAACGACAACATATAGCTCTGACAATATGTTCCTTTACTGTAACTTCCCAATCCCAATATGCTTGACTTCGCATTGATTTTTTTATGCTATTATATAGTGATGAAGATTCATTAACGATTTCAATATGTTTTTCGACCAAAGGATTTACAAAAGAATGGCTAAATTCATGACAAATCATTTGATTGAAAAATCTGTTTGCAGAATAGGCTGGAATATCACCCAAATTAGATTCAGGTTCTATTACGCAATAAACATTCATTCCTGAGTCATCTTTAATTCTTGGTCCGAAATTTCCACGACCTAATAAATTTAAAATAATGATGAAGGAATCTTGTTTCGTTCCATAGTAATTCTCAATTCGTTTTTTTGCCTTAAATTCTTTAAAATTATATTGAACTGTAGATAATATCAAACTGTAAAGATTTTTCTGCTGAATAAAGAATTTATCAAATTTACTCTCGGTCTTAAACGTTTTCAATACGAATTGCAGGCTATCTGCATATTCTAAATCTCGCACTCCCTGTGGTTCTGTAATATAATTGAGTTCATCATCCATGCAAAGCATAAATGAGATGGGACCATCTATTGACGTAAAAGTTTTTTTAGCGATTCTTGTGAAATCATGAATTATAGGATGTTCTTTATATTTAGCAAAGTAAATGTCAATGTCTTTTTTATATTCAATATCTAATCCATTTAGAGTTGGGAAATCTGCCAGATACGCTGCAATATTAAACAACTCAATTCTTCTATCAATACTGAATGTAATTCCGTTTATTTCCGTTTTAAAATCAGTTTCTATTGTATTATTTGTTGATGCTTGAAGCTGAAAGAAACTGATAAATAAAAGAGTTAGTA
>JADGFH010000853.1 GCA_016743925.1 Labilibaculum sp. | reverse complement strand
AAATATTTCGTAGTTAAACTCTTTTGCCATATTGTGAAGATATAATCTTTAATAATAACGCTGACACAGAGTTATGAACAGTGTCGCCATAAAAGAATCAAAAAGGCTAGGCGTCATCTCTCAGCTACCCATCACGGCTCAAAGTCTAAACAGAATAATATTCACTCGTACCTCATTCATGGAATTCTGTTTTTAACGCCTTTTTCACCTATGGGACCCAGTTTCGAGTTGAATGCCGTTTGGTGCGAAGTTTTAGTATTCGGGATAAGAAATTGTAGATAGTTGATTCGTGGAGATTTGACATTGAGTCCGGAGATCGGGACCCGTTTAGTGAAAATGGCGTGAAGAACAAAAATCTGTTTGAGCGCAGCGAGTTCTTTTTGTTTAGCTATTGATCTGGTAACGGGTGATTGAGGATGTTGTCAATGATTTTTTGTCTACTTTTTCATCCAAGGAAAAAGTAGAAGCCTGTCCGGCTAAAGGACAAGCTCAATCTTTGAAATGTTTTTTGCTTTATATAGATCGTATTTTAAATACGGGTATTCGTCTTCAAGCCAAACAGGCTATAGAACAAGCTTATAACGTGAGAGAATTGAGAGTTAAAGCTATTGATTGAATTTAGCTATACCGAAAATACAATTAATCGATCATTAATATTGATATCAGAAAAGCCAAATTCTTTTTGAATCCATGCAAATGTATTCTTGTGATAAATGAATACGTGCGTAGGATCGTTTTTATAGTACCAGTTGGTAAAATCGATGCTTTCGTCGTAAATGTGTGTCATACAATAAAGCTTCCCATTGGGTTTAAGTAAACGCTTTAGTAGGCCAAATTCCTTGTGCGGATAATAAAAATGTTCAATTACTTCGCAGGAGGCAATGTAATCGTATTGCTCTTTTAATAATTCAGGATAAATGTGAAAGTAAGGATCGTATTGTTTGATGTGGAAATCATGATCATTTAGAATTTTTGAAATTACGGGACCGGTACCTGCGCCAAAATCCAATCCGATATGTTCCTTTGTGTGCTCCTGAAGAATAGATTTTGAAATGGGAGAAACGAAGTTTTGATATCCTTCGTCTTCTACATCGTTATTGTGCTTTTCGTAATGAGATTGCTCAACTTCTATCGTAGGTAAAGCATCGGTGTTAACGAATATTCCGAAACATATGTCGCATTGATAATAGATACGGTTCTTTTCTTCATGAAAAAGGCTTGATTTATTATTACAAAGGGGACAAGCTTGCGACATAGATTCGGGGTGAGTTGGTTAGTAAATAGGTTTAATGCTTTTTAACGCATTTGAGGTATAAGTTTTCGACCTTTTCTCGTGCCCAAGGTGTTCTTCGTAAAAACTTAAGGCTCGATTTTATGGAAGGATCGCTTGTGAAACAGTTAATGTTGATCATGCTTCCCATTTCTTCCCATCCGTAATAGCCCACTAAAAATTCCAAGATATCTGCCAACTTAACGCCATGCAACGGATTGTTGCTTTGTTCTCTATTTTCCATTTTGCTTATCCTTTTATATCAATATTTTTTGTGTCGATAAGGTTAACTCTTTTGCCCATTTTTTTCTGAATTACTCTAAAATGATGTTCATCATTAGCGGTAATAAAGGAAATGGCTTCTCCAGGCGATTCGGCACGACCAGTTCTACCAATTCTATGAATATAATCTTTAGGTGAGCGAGGTAAATCGTAGTTTACAACGTATGGCAAAAATTCAATGTCGATTCCTCTTGTTAGTAAATCAGTGGCAACTAAAACACGAAGTTTACCTGTTTTAAACTTGCGCAGATTTTCGGTTCTGGCTCCCTGGCTTTTCTTACTGTGTGTACTGGTTGCCTGAATTCCATTCTTACTTAGCTTGTAGGCAACGGCATCGGCTCTATGTGCCGTAGAGACAAAAATAAGTACCTGTTGCAAGTCGTTTTTCTTAATAATATGACGTAGGAGAGGACCTTTCTTTTCTTCGGCAATAGAATAGGCTATCTGATCTATTAAATCGAATGTATCTACCTCAGCTTCTATTTTTATTACCAAAGGGTCTTTAAGTAGAACCTGATTAACATCTTCTACATTTTTACTAAGTGTTGCCGAGAACAATAAATTCTGACGCTTCTTTGGTAAAAGTGAAAATATTCGATTCATTTCATCTGCAAAACCCAAGTTAAGCATCTTGTCAGCTTCATCAAGTACCAAGGTTTCAATTTCCGATAGATGAACAGCATTCGAATCTTCCAATTCCAGGAGTCGTCCGGGAGTGGCAACTAAAACATCTACCTTATTCATGGCCTTCATTTGTGGATTGATGGACACACCACCATGAACGGCTAAACATTTAATAGGATTGGTAAGTGCAGATGAGAATTGTTCAAATACTTCTAAAACCTGTGCGGCTAATTCTCGTGTGGGTACCAATACCAATGTCTTGATATGGCGATTTTTTGAAATGCTACCAGCCTGTAAATTCGATAGGATTGGCAGAACGTAACTAGCTGTTTTTCCTGAGCCTGTTTGGGCAATTCCTAATACATCTTTCTTTTTAAGAATAGCTGGGATAGCTTCTTTTTGAATCGGATATGCTTCGGTATATTTTTGATTTTCTAATGCTTTTTGTAAGGTTTGAGGT
>JADGFH010000089.1 GCA_016743925.1 Labilibaculum sp. | reverse complement strand
TTTAATTGTTATTCTATTGGTAGTCTCTTTAGCAAATTTCGTTTTTAGTCAAACTGAATTAAATACCGAATTGAGAAAATTGGCTAATAAAGAAAATTACATTGAAGATTCTTTAAATCTCACAGAAATAGACATTTATTCACTTCTTAAGGTTGAAAAATCTATTGTTGAGAATAATGAATTAATTAAGTTGAATTTCAACAAAGAGTATTCGGTAAAAAATATAGAAGACGCTGATTGTACATTTATTTGTTTTCGTGAATGGCAGGACTGGAATTTCTTATTATTAGTTTATTTCCCATCCCAAGCAGGAGCTGGCAGCCCCACTTTGCAATTCACGACTATCTCAAAATCGGGAAAATTAATTGACAGAATAATTGTATCATATCTTTACTTTATTGACCCAGGATATGAACCAACTCAGATATTAAAGTTTCATTCTAAAAACAAATTTGAGTTAGAGACCAATGCAATTAATCGTGTTTTAAAAAATGATGAGTTTATATTCAAAAATAAAGAGACTAAAAAGGAAATTTTCATTATTCGAGATGGTAAAATTGAAAACGAAAGCTAACAACTAAGCGTTCGTGTGGCGGATAGTACTAAATTTGAACATGAGTACATTTAATAAAACATATAGCGGTTTTACTGTGGTGCTTTGAAATGCCAAACGCCCCATATTCTTCATGTTGTAGTGTATTATAATAAGCATCATGCATAGATTAATAATATTGATATTTTCTCTTTTATTGTATTCCTCGAATGGATTTTCGTGTGATTGTGATTGGGAGTATTCATATACATCAGAATTTTACCACTGTGATGTGATTTTATCAGGAACAGTTTTGAATGTATTTGCAAAAACAAAAGACTCATATAAAATAGAATTAAAAATAAATAAAATATTCAAAGGTGATAGTATTTCTGAATTCTTAGTTAATAGTACTCCTGAAAATTATGTGGTAGTCGAAAATGGCGACACTTTGATTTATATGTCAGATTGTGATATTTATTTGCGTGTTGGAGAGGACTGGCTAATTTATGCAGACCAACGAATTGATGGTAGTTATGGCTTTGGATTTTGCTCAGCAACAAAAAAAAAGGATGAAGTTGATAAAACTGAATTTGACTTCTTGAATTACAATAATAACTTAGCAATAACAGATAATTCCCGATTTTATACATCGAAAGAACTTGACAATCCTGAACTGACTTCACTTTCAATTAGAGGCTGTTTGTTGAGTTTTAACCATTTTATTGTTAATGGATTAAAAAAGGAAGAATTTGAATTAAATATCAAAATTGACAAGTATGGATATGTAGTTCTTGATGCTTTAAAAAATGAAGATTGCGAAAATGTAATTAAAGAGATAAAAGAATATGAACCTTTTATTCCAGGAACAGCAGAAGGAGAAATAGTCAATTCAGAATATAAAATGATAATAAAAAAGAAAATAACGACGCTACAATAAAAGCTAAATTATCATTGGCGCTGATGCGTATTTTGAAAGTTTAGTTTAACGTAAGAGACATCAGCAAGCCATTTAAAATTGGTTTGCTTAAAATATAAACAAGTTAATTTAATCGGCTTACAAACGTATTTTCAATAAGCATCATGAATAAACACTATTGAATAGAAATGTTGAATATTAAAGATCAATAAAATGGAAATCAGAAAAGCTCTTTTAGTGATTGATATGCAAAAAGGCTCATTTACTTCAAGTACACCTCGTTTTGATACAGATGGAGTTGTTAAAAGGATAAATGAACTTGCTTCGATATATAGAGGATTAAATTATCCTGTAATTTACATTCAACACGATGGGACTGGAAGTGGAGAATTTGAAAAGAACACTTGGGAATGGGAAAATTTGGATGGACTAATTGTCGAACCTGATGATATATTGATTGATAAGTATGCTAATGATGTGTTTTACAAGTCAAAACTTCAATCTAAGTTAGTTGAATTGAATGTGAATGAATTGTTGATTACGGGTTGTGCAACCGATTTTTGCGTTGAATCAACAATCCAATCTGCTTTGACAAAAGACTTTATTATTACTGTTGTTTCAAATGGACATACAACAGGGGATAGACCGCATTTGAAAGCAGAAAAAGTTATTGAACATTACAACTGGGTTTGGCAAAACATGATACCAACAAAAGGAAGAGTTGAAGTAAAATCCTTTGAAGAGATCAAACAACAAGTCTGTAACAATGTGCAAAAATAATAGTAAATTCAAGTTGAAAATCCCGCTTCAACTTGCTCGCGCTTTCCTTGGAATAAACCCGTAATCAACTACCATTATTTGATTACGGCTTATAAATTTGATCTTGCTTATTCGGTTTATCGTGTTGCTTAGTTGATTTTATCAGATTGATTAAATTTTGTTGCCAGCTTGCTCAGTAAAATTACTGTAAGAAGACCACCACAAAAGGAGACAAGAGAATTCAGTACAAACAAGTTAGTATTCACACTACCAGTTTCCATAATTGCTTGGGGTGAAAACCCTAATCGACCAATCGATTTAATGAAAAAAACACTGCCGAAAACTCCGGCAATGGTGTTTCCAATTAATCCAAAGGAATATTTTTTGAAGAATAGACCTGTGCTATTGGCTCCAAGGATTCCAATAAGAATGCTTAGTAAAGAAATCAGTGTGTCTGTCATATTATGGCCGAAATATTAGTGTCCGTAATCCATCTTGTCAATTTTTCCACCCATCAATCTTTTCTGAACAATCATGTAAACAAAAAGGAGTATAAAGCCAATAATTCCCCATCCTACAGCAACCGACAAACCATATTCCGATGTGGCAGTGTTGTAAATGGTTAAGGACTCGTTTACGCTATTGGTAGAAGGCAATATTACAGGAAACATAGATGCCAAAGAAGAAGTTATGCCACCAAGAATAATTAATGTCGAGCATGTAAAGGCATAAACAGCTTTCTTGAATTTTGCAATGAAAAAAGTGCCAACTAATCCGGCAAGATAAATCATTGGAAAAATGAGCAGAAGTGGATGATCCGTAAAATTGGAAAATGGCTCTGGTTTAATAATGTGCCAAATGGATATTGAGAAAATAGTAAGTAGAGTAAGTGCAATGTTTAGCTTTAAAACTACCGACTTTAATTTTTCATTAATCGACGACTCCGTTTTCAAAATAATCCAATTGGCACCATGAATGGATAAGGTGACAACGGCAATTATGCCAATCACAATTGTGAACCAATCGATTACTCCTGGATGAATACCTGCAGGACTAAAACTGCTGTTCCATAAGGGCAGGAAAAAGTAGTGTGCCTCGTAAGCCGAAATACCATTTTCAACACCGCCCAAGTTTACGCCTCTAATCACATTGCCCAGTGCAATACCAAAAAACAGCGTTAGCAGTAGGCTCGAAACACCAAAGGCTTTATCCCAAATGTCTTTCCACATCTGAAAGTTAAACTGACTTCTTAACTCTAAACCGATTGCTCTGAAAATAATAAACCACAGAACAATGATTAGAGGAAGATAAAAACCACTAAAAACAGAGGCGTAAAAGGTGGGGAAGGCCATAAATAGCAATCCTCCTGCCGCCACTAGCCAAACTTCATTCGAGTCCCAGAAAAGCCCTGCGGCTTTTGCAATTATCTCTTTGTCTTTTTCCTTTTTAGCAAAAAATAAATGTATAATTCCTGTTCCGAAATCGTAACCGTCTAATATGAAGAAGACAGCTAAAACAATAGCTATCATTGTGTACCAAAATAATTCCATAATTAATGTGTTTGAGTTTCAGGTCCTTTGTAAATTGTTTTTCCAACCAAGACCAGGAACAGTAAGCCCAATAGCATATATAAACCAACAAATCCCAATAGGGTAAATAACGTATTTCCTGATGAAACGGTTGGAGAGATTCCATCAACAGTTTTCAATAAACCATACACCAAATAGGGTTGTCGTCCTAGCTCAGCAACATACCATCCGGTCATGTTTGCGATATACGGAAAAGGGAAGGCGAATAGGATACCCCAAAGCAGTGTATTCATTGTATAGAGTTTTTTTCTCCATAGAAAGAATAGTGCCATGCCCATTAATCCAATAAAAATGGTGCCCAATCCTACCATAATATGATAAGAGTAATAGAGAGCAGGAATGTTATCGGGTAATTCTTCTTTTTTAAATTGATCCATTCCCGGAATTTGCTTGTTCCAATCCTGATAAGTTAGAAAACTTAAGATGTTAGGAACGGCAATTTTATTGTCTATCTTTTTTTCAACCATATTGGGTTGTCCAATAAGTACGATTTCGGCACCTGCTTCCTCGGTTTCAAAAATCCCTTCCATGGCGGCAAAGGCTGCAGGTTGGTATTTGGCAACATTCTTAGCGTTCCAATCACCCGTTGGGAAAGCAACTAGCATACTCGATACAAAACCGAAAATAACACCTGTCTTTAAAAATAACTTGCCGTATTCCAGATGTTTATTACGCAAAACATAAAATGCACCTATAGCGGCAACAACAAACGATGAGGTTACAACAGAGGCAAACTGATTGTGTAAGAAGGCTGGTATCAACCAAGGATTGCTGAATAAGGCTGAGAAATTATTTAATACAAACTTCCCATTCTCTAAAATTTCATATCCTACCGGATTTTGCATCCATGCGTTAGTCGCTAAAATAAAATAGCCACTGGCCCAGGAACCTAAAAAGACTAAAAATCCTGTTAAAAAGTGCAGTTTTTGCCCCATTAGCTTTTCACCAAAAATAAAAAGAGCCAAAAATGACGATTCGAGAAAAAATGAGAACATACCTTCCATAGCTAAGGTTTGTCCTATTATTCCTCCCGTAAGTTCTGAGAATTTAGCCCAGTTGGTGCCAAATTGAAATTCCATTGGAATTCCTGTTACCACACCCATGGTAAAATTAATAGCAAAAATCTTCATGAAGAATTTTGCCGCATTGTTAAACTTTTCAAGTTTAGATCTTAAATATTTCCATTTAAAATAGACAATCATTAAAGATAGTCCCATTGTTAATTGTGGAAATATATAGTGAAATGTGATAGTAAATGCAAACTGCAATCTATCATAAAATATCATGTCCTCCATATTATTATTTTTAAAGGTTAAAAATAAGAGTTTTTATTCGTTTTTTCGCCAAAGCGAAATGATATTTTTTCATTTTGTGAATTATCTCTCTTTTATATGTATTTCCTAGATTTTAGTAGGAGAGATAGTTGTGTTTTAGGACAATTTGTAATTGTTTGACGTGAGGCTTATTAAATTGACAAAAAATCAGCTTAAGAATACATAATAATTAAAAATGGTTTGCAGTGATAGAAAACTATCCATTTTTTTGATTCATGTAAGATCATTTTAGGCCATTGGTATTAATAAATAATCTAGAAAATTACTCAATATTTGATTTCATGCTGTTCCAAACCATTTTTAGGAGTCTTACAGATAAAATTTGGATGTATAGAGATAGTTTTGTTTCCATCTTACCTTCGTAGGTGGAGGTAATAAGAACTTACAAATCTTTTTATCATGAAAGATATGTAGCTCATTAGAAATTCAAATAGTCTCAATCCGATATAAATCAAAGAGGAACACATTCTATTGTGTTCCTATTTTCGTATTAGTAATTATTGTGGTATAGTAGTTTTCTTATTTTAAGTTGCATTTAAATGTTTCTTCATTTCCTTTTTTATCGTTATTAAAGATGTAATATCTTCTAATATTAAGATAATATAGTTCTCTTTTTTGTAAGTAAATAGGCGCGTGGAAAACTGTAAATGTTTGTCTTCTTTTTTTCCTTGGAAATCAAAAAATGGTTTGGTAATGTGTTCTCTAAAAATAGCTTCGTTGTTAACGTAAGAATGAAGAACTGCAATTCTTAATTCACATGTACGGCACATACTCGTATTGCCACAGAGCTTTTGTTCTTCTATCTGATAAGCGCAACCAATTACTTCTCCACATTTTCTATACATTAAATTTTCATCTTTTTTATTGGAGAAAATACTTATCAAGGGATCATTGTAAGCTCTCAATTTGAGATCTTTGTCCAGGAGCATGATGCATGAGTTAATGTTATTTAGAATTAAATTTAGAAATTCACTAGATTCACTTAAAACACTAAAGCGCTCATTTGTATGAGTTAAGTCTGTTTGCATTTTTTTTTGTTTATCATTGAAATTATTTGATTCAAATAGAATTTTAAGACTTCTACCTAATTTACGAAATTTTATGATAATTTCAAAATAGTATGGATAAATGTTATGTTTTGAGATTTATTTCACATAAGTTCAACCTTGTGATTTAAAAAAAAGGCTCATCAATGATAATTGATGAGCCTTTCTAATATCTGATGAGTATTTTGTTTAACGACTATAAATTTCAGATTCCCACCAATTGATTATGGAGCGTATGGGATGATCCAGAAAAACCTGCTCGCCAATTTGTGGTGTGATTATAGGTAAATTAATTTTTTTTGCCTTCTTGGTAAATCTTTTTATCGGTTCCAACCAGTCATGGTTTGCCAATCGATACGAACCCCAGTGTATTGGTATAACTACCTGTGCACCTAAATCAATTCCTGCTTGAACCGATTCTTCAGGCATCATATGAACATTGGCCCACAGTTCGTTGTACTGTCCACATTCTATTAGAGCGATGTTAAAGGGACCGTATTTTTCACCTATTTCTTTAAAATGAGCTCCGTATCCTCCATCTCCACTGAAATAGATATTTTTATTTGATCCAATCAGCACCCACGATCCCCATAAGGTAGTGGATTGATCAGTAAATCCTCGTCCAGACATATGACGTGAAGGAGTAAAAGCAATTTGAATCTCATCCAAAGAGGTTTCTTCCCACCAATTTAGTTCATGAATTTTATTGGATTCTACGTTCCATGATTTTAAGTGATTCCCGATTCCCAAGGGCACAAAGAAGCGATCTGTTTTATCTTTTAGCTTTATAATACTTTCGTAATCGAGATGGTCATAATGATCATGGGATATAAGAATGGCATCGACATGAGGAATATGAAGTAAATCAATAGGCATCCGACTGTTGTATTTTTTTCTCCCCATCCAGGCGTGTGGTCCCGTTTTTTCACTAAAAACCGGATCGATTAAAATAGTTTTTCCATTCAGTCTGATTAGAAATGAGGAGTGTCCCAACCAAATTACTTGAGTGCTTGAATCTGCGCTGCCATTTAGTAATTCATTGGGAAACGGAACAACTTCAATATCTTTTTTAGGATTTACATTTGGATGTGGTTGCAGCATTTCTCTTACCATTGCCGTAACGGATTTGAAATTTATTTCTATGGCGATTCTTTCTAAATTGACAAATTTGCCATCCTTGTAGTTGGGTAATGCCGCATATTCCTCTTGTTGTTGAGTATTCACTTTTCTTCCAAATTGAGGACTTAAAGTCGCAAATATAATTCCTGTAATGCAGATAATTCCTAATATAATACCGATACCAATTCCCATTATTTTTATTGTCTTTTTAAATTTACTTTTCTTCATATATTAGTTCATGTCTCGGTATTTAACGGGCGATAGACCCGTTTTTGATTTGAATATTTTACTGAAATATTGCGGGTATTCAAAACCCAAATGATTAGCAATTTCACTTACCGAATGTTCAGAGTTTAATAATTCAGTTTTGGCTTTTTCTATTAAATGATAATGAATGTGTTCTTGTACACTCTTACCACTTTCTTTTTTAACTAAATCACTTAGGTAATTTGCTGAAAAATGCAATTGCTCAGCACAGTATTTTACTGTAGGTATTCCTTTTAATTGTGCTTTCTCTGAAGTAAAGTAGTCCGACAGTAATTCTTCTAATGTGCTAAGCACATCTTTGTTCTGGTTTCTTCTAGTTAAAAATTGTCGTCCATAAAAGCGATTGCAATAATTTAGTAACAGCTCAAGATTGGAAATGATTACATCATGACTAAAATGATCCAGATTGGTTGAATATTCTTCTTCTATTCGTCCAATTATAGAAGCTAAGGTATTTTTTTCTTTATCAGATAAATGAAGAGCTTCATTGGCTTCGTAAGAGAAATAAGTATAGTCTTTCATTTTTTTAGCCAAACTACTCTTTCGAATTAAATCTGGATGAAAAAACAAACCCCAACCTTGTACACTTTTATTCTGATCTTCATCTGTGTTATCAACACTTAATATCTGATCGGGTGCCATGCACAAAATTGAACCTTCCTGGAAATCATAGTTTTTACGACCGTATTTCATATTTCCACATTTGACTGTTTTCATCATTATTGAATAATAGGATGATACGACACGCATATTTTCAGGTACCTCTGGAGGCTTAATTTTCGAAAAATCAATTACGCTAATTAATGGATGCTTTGGTTTTTCGGCTCCCATTAATTGATGAAGTTCGCTTATGTTTTTTATCTGAATAATATTTGTCATTTCTTAACCGACTATTAGTTTGCTAATGCTGAAAAGATAAGAATTCTTTTTTATTGATAGCGCAAATGAAAAAGTGGATTCACCTATGAATACAGTCATTTTCGTTGATCTGCTAATATATTTAGTTGTATTTTGGAAGTCCTGCTTTATACAGCATATTGAAGAATTGCTTTTTCGACATGAACTTTCGCATCAGAGAGAGGGATTTGGCATCCTTTCCAATAAAATTTTTAGTAGGAGTTTGCTGCGTAGCGCATTCGTAAATTTTATTTGCAACAACTTGCGGATTTCCATAACCAAAAGGCTTTGGTGGCTTCATTGCCATTTCAGACAAGTGATCTTTGTATTGATCTCGAAAAGAATTCAATTCGGATTTTTTATTTCCTTCATTGATTGACATTGCATCCATGAAATTGGTTCGAAATGCTCCCGGAGCAACAGTTTTAATTGTAATTCCAAATTCTTTTAATTCGAAAGTGAGAGATTCCGACAAGCCTTCTACTGCAAATTTGGAAGCATTGTATAGCGAAAACATTGGCATCCCAAATGTACCTGCTACGGATGTGATATTGATAATTGTTCCACTTTTTTGCTTACGCATTTGTGGCAAAACTTCTTGTATCGTATTAATAACACCTAAGAGGTTGGTTCCTATTTGTTTATTTACTTCCTTTACACTTGCTTCTTCTAAAAAACCTGAGGCACCGTATCCTGCATTATTAACTAGAACGTCAATACTTCCAAATTTATCAACAGCTTTTTCTATTGCATTTTTAATGCTTTGTTTATCGGTTACATCCATTTTTGTTACTAGTGTGTTTTTTAACCCGACTAGTTCCGTTTCCATCTGAGGAGAACGCATTGTTGCTACTACATTCCATCCATTCTGGTGAAATAATTGTGCCGTTAATTTTCCAAATCCTGAGGATGTACCTGTTATTAGTACTGTCTTTCCCATATCAGTAATTTTTATTTAAATATCTGATACAAATTTAGTTTGAAGAGAGATCGTTTGTTTATGCAGATTACGGTTTCTTGTATACTTTTTACTGATATAGATGAGCTGCACCGATATTTAAATCTAAAATTGCAAGAAATAAAGAGATGATCCTCCGATAATAATCCAAAGAACAATTCCCAATAAAAAAGTATTGTTACCAGTTTCCTTGATTTCAGAAACTGAAATGCTCGAACCGATAAGTAATAAGGCAATGATCATTCCTTTTTTACCTAGCCACTTTAAATGTGCAAATAGCTCTTGCCCTTGAGGAAATAGATGAGCAATAATTATTGCCAATACAAAGACACCAATAAACCATGGTATTTTTATTTTGCCTGATTCAGCGTTTTTATTGAAAATTGCAAATACAATTGAGACTGGAATAATCCAAAGAGCACGAGTCAGTTTAACGGTTGTCGCAATTTCGAGCGCTTTTTCACCATACGCTGCCGATGCACCAACTACTGAGCTGGTATCGTGAATCGCGATTGCTGACCAAAAGCCAAATGTCTCTTGACTCATTTCAAAATAATGGCCAATAATAGGAAATAGCATTAGTGCGAGTGAGTTAAGTACAAAAACTACTGCCATTGCGAAGAGAACCTGTTTGTTTTTTGCATTAATTACCGGTGCGACTGCAGCAATTGCACTACCACCGCATATGGCAGTTCCTGCAGCAATTAATATGGTGGTTGCTTTCTCAACCTTTAAAAATTTGCCTAATAATAATCCAATACTGATGGTTGCAATTACTGAAATTGCTGTAAAACCAAAACCTGATTTTGATGCTTCTATTACCATACTTAGATGCATGCCAAAACCCATTAAGACAATAGATGCTTGCAAAACTGATGATGTATGTTTGGTAAACTGACCGGTTTTAATTCCAAACATGGAGAAGAAGAGTCCGGTAATTAAAGCAATCGTTGGTGAATAACCTGGTATAAAGCAGAAAATAATGCCAAATAAGAATAGGTAACTTGATTTTTTAGAGAGTAGCTGCATTCGTTTTTGTTCTTTGTTTTGTAAAACAAAAATACAGTTAATTAATAACTTGTGGAAATCATAAAATGTTATTGAATATAATTAAAAGTTATAGTGATCCAAGAAATCAATAAATAAATTTGGGATTTTTAATTCAGGTCCTTGACGCAATGCCATTCTTAATTTCCGATGAATATTAAATTCACTAACATTTAGTTTACAAAGACTTTTTAGCTGTATTTCTTTCTCAATAGACTTTTCTGAGATCAAAGCAATACCATCAAAACCACAAAGGAAGTTTTTAATGGCTTCTGTACTTCCTAAATGAATTAGGATGTTTAATTTTTCCAGATCTATATTTTGTTTGGCAAGTGCTTTCTGAATTACCTGAAGGCTTCCGGAGCCTTTTTCGCGAAGCACTAAAGGAATTTCCTGAATGTCGCTTAATTTAATATTTTTTCGTTTCGCATACACACTCTGTGTTCCGGTAATCACAACAATTTCATCATCCAAAAAATCCATGTACTTGATATTTGAATTGGATTTCTCATTTTCTACCAAAGCCAAGTCAATTTCATTATCGAGTAGTTTTTGTTCCATCTCAAAAGAATTACCATTGAATAAATCCAACTTAATTTTTGGATAATGTCTATGAAAAGATGCAATTACCGATGGGATAAGGTATTGAGAAATAGTAGAACTGGCACCAATCCGTAAAGAACCATTAAATGCCTCATTCAATCTGCCCAATTCGTATTCCAAGTCACGATATCGTTGTTTGATTTGTTTGAGGCTACGATATACTAATTTACCAGATTTGGTTAGGTAAACCTTGTTTCCTTTTCGTTCGAAAAGAGCAATTTCTAATTTGCTTTCCAACTCTTTAATGTGCTTGGTAACTGCGGGCTGACTAATGAATAGTTCTTCTGCTGCTTTCGAGAAATTTAAGTTTTCTGCTACAGCAATAAATACTTCGTCACGATAATCCATATTTTATCCAATTAATTTTGTTTTTAACCATTTCCAGGGAAATAACATGGAAACATTCTGCTGATAATTTCGGTATTCGTCTCCATATTCGAGAACTAGTTTTTTTTCTTCTAGATAGCAACCAATAATCAGATAAATGCTGAATATTACATTTACAATTAGCGCACTGACATCTATATTTCTGACCCAAATAAATAAAAAAGTTGCCGTATACCAAGGATGACGAATGATGCTGAGTATTCCTGCAGTGCTCAAATTTCCATCATCAGACATTGTTTTATGATGTTCTGATTGTTGAATCTGGCGAAAGCCTAAAAAGGACAATAGGTCGTATGATTTTGAACCGGCAAACAGCAAAAGGAAGCAAGTTAGAAGCAGAACAATACGGGCGATTTGAAAATAGCCTGACCAATCAAAAATCATTTCGCTCTGTAATGAATAAGAATACAAAATTAGTGGTAGAAATGTAATCAGTGAAAATAGATTGTATAGTATCCGGTAGGTTCGGAAGTGTTTACCCAATTTGGCTTCGATATATGCCAGAAAACGATTTGAAATTAAAATGCTGTGAAAAAAGCACCAAAGAATTAAAAATAGTGAGAGAAGAAGATACTGTGTTGAGATCATCAGGTAAAAGTAAGAAATAGATTCTGTTTCAAAGAGTACTATTTCTTACTTTCTAATAGTATATATCGAAAAATTTTTTTTGATCAATTTTATCTAATCAAGGGAAATGTTATAAGCTCCTTTTATTAGAACTTTAGCGAGGTTTTCAGAACCTACAATTTCCGTAAAGCCTTTTGATTCAGCTCCAATATTTATTTTTTTCTTATGTAGATAATAGTTTTGTTCATCATTTTTATCAAAAATAAAAACATATCGGTCGGGGCCTGATTTAAGAATTGCATGGCTTGGAAGTGCCTTTGCATCTTTTTCATTTGTAATGATTTCAGCTTCGATAAATGAACCATTGTATAATTTCCCTTTTGTCTCTTCATCAATTTTGGCTAAACAGAGAATGGTTTTAGTTTTCGAATCAATTCCTTTCCCAATTGCACTCAAATGTGCAGTATGTATTTTATCAGAATTACTTAGGGTTTTAAAATGCACTAGCTGTCCTATTTTTAGCTGTTGAATATCCTTTTCAAATACCGAAATTTGAACTTGGAGTTGTTTGG
>JADGFH010000852.1:545-2640 GCA_016743925.1 Labilibaculum sp. | reverse complement strand
CAACAGTTATTTCTAATATAAAGATCGTGATTCTAGTCTTAGGTATTTATTTACAGCAAATAAGGTGGATATCCAGGTAATGAAAAGTCCCATTAACAAAATGAAAAGAAACAAGGCTCCAATCATTTCAACATTGGTAAAATTAATTACTTGTCTTAATTCTTTTTGTGAAATATAGATAATGCCTAAGAGCATTGCATTGGCAATTAATGCCCCTAATATTCCTTGCATTAGGGTTTTTGCCATAAAAGGTTTACGTATAAAACCACGAGTGGCACCTACTAATTGCATTGTGTTGATAATGAATCGCTGTGCATAAATGGAAAGGCGAATAGTATTGTTAATCAGCGTAAAAGAGATAATGAAAAGTAAAGCACTAAAGCCTAAAATAATTAAGCTGATTCTTTTTACATTCTCGTTAACAAGGTGTACCAATGATTTTTGGTAAGAGATCTCTTGTACTTGGCTGAATTTTTTAAAATCCTTTTCGATTACTGCAATACTATCTGGGTTGGCATATTCAGCGTATAGTTTTACATCAATTGACGCAAGTAGGGGATTGTAACCTAAAAAGGAGATGAAATCTTCACCTAACTCCGCTTGAAGCTCTTTTGCAGCCGTTTCCTTATCGACAAATTCTGTTGACTTTACATAGCTGGTTGCATCCAGTGTTTTCTGTAAACGACGGGTTTCTACTTCTTTAATATTGTCTTTTAGAATAATTGAAACACCAATGTTTTCTTTTACATAATTGGATAGCTGATTGGCGTTCAGGATCAGTAAGCCCATTAATCCTAACATGAAAAGAACCAATGAAATACTAATAACTGAAGTAATATATGAAGAACGAAGTCTGCGTTTTGTGCCTTTTTCTTTGTATGCCATTCTAAACGAAATTAAAGAATTGTATTTGATGGTTAGATCAAATGTTATGCAAAATTTGACTGGATGTCATGCGAAAATACAATTTTTCATTCAAAAAATATCATTACGACCTTGAATTTGAATGAGACTCTGATTTTGAAACACTTTCACAAGAAATCTATTTTGTTAAATTTGTAATTAAATCCATTTCTAATTCAATTCTACAGCTTGGGAATCATTCGTCAACAAACTATAAAAGGAACCGTAGTTTCCTATATTGGAGCCATGTTGGGGCTTGTAAATACAGGTATTCTCTTTCCTCAATTTTTTGCAACCGATCAAATAGGATTAATACTATGGTTAGGTGCCATTACAACTGTTGCTGCTCAGTTTTCATCGCTTGGCTTTAATAATGTTACCGCTCGATTGTTTCCTTATTTCCGAAACGAAAATATAAACCATAACGGATATCTTTTTATTTTGTTTTGGGTGGGAATGGTTGGTTTTATACTGTCTTTAATTAGTTATTTTATCTTGCAGCCTGTTGCAGTAGATTTATACAAAGAGGATTCACCTTTGTATTTAGATTATTTGATTTACTTAATTCCTTTGGTGTTTTTCACCCTTTTTTATAATCTCTTTGAAGGCTATAACAGGGTAATGTACGATGCAGTTTCAGGAACTATTTTTAGGGATATTGTATTTAAATTGCTCAATCTTAGCTTCATTTTGTTATTTGTGTTTGAGGTGATTGATTTCTCTCAATTTGTGTTCTACTATGTTTTGGCCTACTGTTCTCCTACTGTATTTCTTTTTATGTTATTGTGGTGGCGA
Source organism: Labilibaculum sp. (assembly GCA_016743925.1). Classification (GTDB taxonomy): domain Bacteria; phylum Bacteroidota; class Bacteroidia; order Bacteroidales; family Marinifilaceae; genus Labilibaculum. The sequence continues at coordinate 942 of JADGFH010000852.1, read as the reverse complement.
GGCCAGATTTCTTTTGCATCCAATTTGAAATTTATTACACCAGAACTTCGAAAATCGATAACCAGTGTTTCTTTGTATGGAATTCTGAATGGTTTGAGTGATAAATTGGCCAATCAGATTGATAGAGTCATGATTGTGAGTTACATTGGCTTGGGAGCAACTGGTGTTTTTGGTACAATGGCGTATTTTGGTATGTTAATTTCAATGCCTGCAAGAACTTTAAGGAAGATATCAAGCACAGTTATTGCAGAGGCTTGGAAGAGGAATGATTTAAGTACAATCTCACAGATTTATTCACAAAGTGGTTTGCATCAATTTATGGTAGGATGCCTTTTGTTTATTGGCATTTGGGTAAATATTGAAAATATATTTGAAATTGTAACAGACAAATTTATAG
>JADGFH010000852.1:0-535 GCA_016743925.1 Labilibaculum sp. | reverse complement strand
AATTTATAGATGGTAGATATGTGATCTTTTTTATTGGGTTAGCTCATGTCATTCAAATGCTTTCGGGCGTAAGCGGAGTGGTTATCCAATCTTCTCCCTACTACAAAATGCAGACGGTTTTCATGGGATCTTACGGTCTTTTGGTAATCATCACAAATCTGATCATGATCCCTCTTTGGGGAATTAATGGAGCTGCTATTGCCTCTTTGTTGTCGACATTATTCTTTAACCTAGCGAAGTATCTGTTTTTATATAATAAGTATCAGCTTCAGCCGCTCAATAGAAAGTACCTTTTGGTAATATTGATTTCATTAATTGCCTATTTTTCTGGTTACTTACTTCCACAATTGGATTGGTATCTTCTTGATATTGCTGTTCGCTCCTGTCTTGTTGGAGGAGTTTATGTGATACTTTCTTTTGCGCTACGTATTTCCACAGACTTTAATATGTTTGTGAAAAAGCAATTGAAATTTTAAAACAGAAAGATTTATTCTTTAATGATTTCGATTATTTCGGTAGTTGAAATAGATGGTGT
>JADGFH010000088.1 GCA_016743925.1 Labilibaculum sp. | reverse complement strand
CAGTTAGAAGGATATAGGGTGCCGGTGGAAATGTTGTTTTAAGCTCATGAAGCAACAATGTCTGTCGGCATATTTTTTTTGTCTTTGAGGTGCTGGTAATGAATGTATTGCACACACGCACAGGGCGTCACTCCTGGGATCGGAGTGCATATTTATACAATAAATGTGCGTCGATTGAAATCGGCGTATGTTGTTCATACAATATATGTACGTCGACTGAAATCGGTGTATGTAGTTCATACAATAAATGCATTTCGACTGGAATCGGCGTACGTAGTTCATACAATAAATGTACGTCGCCTGGAATCGAGATGCATGATGAGTTACAAACAGGGTATCAATTTAGAAAAGTAGCTCTCTGCTAGTAGCTGATTAAATCAGATAATGGAAAACCAAAGAAAAAAATATAGTTATCGGACAGTGGGCATTCAGTCTGCTGTCTATTTGTTAAACATTTAAATTTAAAGTATGCCTTTTTTGTATTATCCAAAATCAGACGCAAAGAGACTTGAGTTTATGGATCGTTGTAGTAAAACCACAGATCAGGACACTGCTTTGGGCAATAATTTTTTACCTGCAAACATAATTGCTTTGCTAAGCACAATGAGTGTTGATTTTAGAGCCATTTCGACTGAGAGCAATTCCAGCATGTCGGCCAAACAAAAAGAAACCAGAGAGAAGAATGAAGCGAAAGACAAGTTGGATGTAGTGGTTCGTGATTTTTTCGAGGTGGTAAAACGTCGTACTTATCGCTTGGATCATCCGGTTGAGGTTTTGCGTTTTTACAACCTGACAAGCAATGGTGATTTGCCTTACATTAAAAATGAAGTTGAAATTTTAGATGCTGCTACTAAAATTGTTACTGGCGATGCAAAAGCAGTTGAAGCAGGTTATCCTGCCATGGAAAACCCTACAGCTGCCGAAGTAGAGGCGGAGTTGATTTTAACGAGAAAAGAAATTAGTGATTTGGCTCCTGCCGATCGTGCGTTGAACAAAGTGCAAAAAGACTTGAGCGATATGCGCGAGCCAGTTGATGAAATGATTCGCGACATAGCCGATTGTCTTCAGTTTGCATTGCGAAAAGAAACCGCATCGAACGCACGCAGAACAATTAGAACCTATGGTTTTAAATACCGTTACCTGCAAGGCGAACCAGTTGATGAAGTAGTAGAAAGTAATAGCAGTGAAAACTAGGATCTATTTTGTTTTGAATAGAAACAAAAAAGCGAACCAATGGCATTGCCAAAGGTTCACGATTTGATTGCCAATGCGCCCTGTTGCACTTAACTGCCTTTGCCGGTTATCCTGCAAGAATTTACAGCAAATTCGTTGAGATGTAATGGGGACATTGCTTTTACAAAGCTAACAAAAGCAAATTAGAAGCTTGGCTTGCCGAAGAATTTTTAGATGGAGAATAAGCCGAAGGCCAGTATGTATATCGCGTAAAGATGTGATTCATCGTGCCTGTACAGTATTAGATCAATAATAATGGCTGATAAATTTCAAAATAAATATCGTATATCATCCACCCGATTAAAAGATTGGGATTACGGATCGAATGCCAATTATTTTGTAACCATTTGCACAAAAGATCGAGAACATTATTTTGGTGAAATTACCAATGGTAAAATGGAATTGAACAAAATAGGGGAATTGGCCAAAATTTTTGGATAGAAATCCCCAATCATTTCCCATTCGTACAATTGCATGCAATTGTCATCATGCCCAATCATGTGCACGGTATTATCGAAATCAATAAAAATGATGGTAGAGACGCGATTAATCGCGTCGGTACGGGTGGTGGGATTACAAAAAATATGAATCCCATGTTGCACAGTAATCTATCCCGAATTTTACGTTGGTACAAAGGGCGCACCACGTTCGAGGTTCATAAAATCAATTCCAAATTTTCATGGCAAACCCGCTTTCACGATCACATTATTCGTGATTTTGATTCTTACTATCGAATAGAACAATACATACAGAATAATTCAATCAAGTGGGAAAAGGATGGTTTTTGTTCCAAATAATATTTCGTAGAGAAGCGATGCATAATAGATCTACAGAGCAGCGAATTCATAATATTTCATTAAATTCGGGCCAGATATTACCAAAAATAGAAAAGCATTAACACATGATTGATTTATCAGCAATAAACAAACAGACTAGCAAAGAGGAAGTATTAGAAGAACTTGTGAAATTATTTACGCCTTATGCAACTAACCTTTTGGCTTCGGGAGGCGATTTCTCTTATATGAACATGTATGCTGATAATTTTCGTGATCAGTTGCAAAATCTGAGTCAATTTAATGAGTACGATGTGTATACTATCTTAAATGAAGCCTGCGATATCAGTTGGAGAAATGCGGTAAACAGGTAGGGGTTTTTCGATATCATAGCGGATTTATAATTTGTAACGTACCGTATTTAGTAAAACAATATTCAGCTTATTTTAGGTACGTGAATGGGCGTAGCATTTAATGATTTCCATTTGGTTCGATATTTTAGTTTCTAATGCGATCAATTAATGCTTGCATTTCCTTCATCGATTTTGGAGAAGCTTGTCTCTTTATTTTTATTGTATTTTTATTGAGTAATTTCATTTGTTCTCGTGCCGTATGAGCTTGTTGTTTTTGTAGTTCTTCTAGTTCCTTATTATTAATTTGCTCTATTTTTTTTACACCTTTTAGCCTTTTCTTCTTTTGTGCAATTTTAATATTGAGTTGTTGTTCTTCTTTCTTTTTTTTGATTAACTCTAATCTTTTTAAGCCATTTAGCCTTTTCTCTTCTTTTGCAATTTCAGCTTGTTTAGTTCTAAACTTGAAAAAATCCTGAATAGCATTTTCGGCATCCTCTGCTTGAAGTTGTAAATGATCTTGTTTATTGGCAAGAAAGGTGAAAAATGCTGTAAGGGTTTTGTGTTCTTTATTCATAAGGATTTGTATTGAAGCTTTTAATAGTCATATTATTTAATTTTAAAATCGAATATAGTAATTATTTTGATAATAAGAGATCTATTGGCAATAGATAATATAATTTCAAAATATCGAAAACCCATTGTATTCAATAATATTTAGAAAAATTGAATGTATTTTTGCAGCCGAACAAGCAAACACTATTTAAATAAACCATTTTATAAATCGAAAGAAGTTTTTTATGGTAAAGAAGATTTTACTGTTAGGCTCGGGTGAGCTAGGAAAAGAGTTTGTTATTGCTGCTCAGCGGTTAGGACAAAATGTTGTTGCTGTTGATAGTTACGAGGGAGCTCCGGCAATGCAAGTAGCAGATGCCTTTGAGGTGATTGACATGCTAAACGGTGATGATTTAGATCGGGTGGTTGCCAAGCATCAGCCAGATTTAATTGTGCCTGAAATTGAAGCTATTCGTACCGAAAGGTTTTACGAATATGAGAAGCAAGGAATACAGGTTGTTCCAAGTGCTAAGGCAGCAAATTTCACAATGGATCGAAGAGCTATTCGCGATTTAGCAGCTAAAGATTTAGGAATACGTACTGCAAAATATTTGTATGCTAGATCTCTTGAGGAGATGTATGCAATTGTTGAAGAAGTTGGAATGCCTTGCGTGGTTAAACCATTAATGTCTTCATCAGGAAAAGGTCAGTCGGTTATTAAATGCCACGACGATATTGCGAAAGCATGGGAAATAGCAGGATCGAAAGGTCGTGGTGATTCAGGTGATGTTATTGTAGAAGCTTTTGTGAAGTTTACTTCGGAAATCACCTTATTAACCGTTACTCAAAAGGATGGTTCAACCTTATTCTGCCCACCAATTGGTCATGTTCAGGAACGTGGCGATTACCAACAAAGTTGGCAGCCAGCAGTTGTTTCTGATGCAGATGTGAAAGTCGCTCAGGATATGGCTGCGAAGGTTACTGACTCTTTAACTGGAGCAGGACTTTGGGGAGTTGAGTTCTTCATTTGCGAAGATGGTGTTGTATTCTCTGAATTGTCTCCACGTCCGCATGATACGGGTATGGTTACACTTGCAGGAACACAGAATTTCACTGAATTTGAATTGCATTGTCGTGCCGTATTAGGCTTGCCAATTTCTGAAATTACGTTGGAAAGAGTAGGAGCTAGTGCAGTTATTTTAGCCGATGAGGAGGGTAATAATCCCTATTTTGAAGGGGTAGAGAAAGCTGCCATTTATCAAAAATCAGATTTGCGTTTCTTTGGAAAACCAACAAGTCGCGAATACCGAAGAATGGGTGTTACTTTAGCATACAATAGGGTAGGTGAAAATGTTTTCACTTGTGTGGATCAAGCTAAAGAAATGGCTGCTCTTGTTACGGTAAAGAATAAGTAGAATAACTTTATATATTTGAAAAGAGGATGTTCATAATATGAGCATCCTTTTTTCTTCTCTGGATTTTTTGATTTAATAATCTGAGTTCGTTTAAAATACTTGTTTTAGTCTTCAAGCCAGACAGGCTGTTCTTTTATCATTACCATAAAAGAACCAAAAGGGCTAGGCCACAACTCTTAACTACCCATTACGGTTTAAAGTCTAAACAGAATAATATTCTTTCGTACCTCACTCATGGGATTCTGTTATTAACGCCTTTTTCACCTATGGGTGCCCAGCTTCGTGTTGAATGCCAGTTGGTGCGTTGATCTGGATGAAGAGATAAGATTGTAGCGAGTTGATTAGTGAGATTTGACATTGAGTCCGGAGATCGGGACCCGGTTAGTGAAGATAGCGTTAAGAACAAAAAGTTGTGTGAGCGGAGCGAGTTTTTTTGTTTAGCTATTGAACTGGTAACGGGTGATTGAGGACGTTGTCAATGATTTTTTGTCTACTTTTTCATCCAAGGAAAAAGTAGAAGCCTGTCCGGCTACAGGACATAGAAAAAACAGTATCATAAGAATTAACAATTTACTAGCCTTTACACATACTAAAATCAAAGATGATGCTCATAATATGAGCATCCTTTTTTTTCTTCTCTGGATTTTTTGATTTAATAAACAGAGTTCGTTTTAAAATACTTGTTTTAGTCTTCAAGCCAGACAGGCTGTTCTTTTATCATTACCATAAAAGAACCAAAAGGGCTAGGCCACAACTCTTAACTACCCATTGCGGTTTAAAGTCTAAACAGAATAATATTCGCTCGTGCCTCACTCATGGAATTCTGTTCTTAATGACTTTTTTACTTATGGGGCTCAGCTTCGAACTTAATGCCAAGTAAGGATAGTTTTAGTGAAATAGTAATGTTTGCAACTTATATTTAATCTAAATAAGTTGTTTTTGGCTGCATTAATTGGTATTTTTTAATAACCTTCACTTACTCATTGTTACAGATCTCTTTGTGTTATTTAAATAATATAGATATGAGGTTCGTTACTTACAATGCAAAAAATTTTAGAAAGATTGAATATTTGCGATATTTATCAGAGGATGTTAAAAAGGAAATTGAAATAGTTTCAAAGGTTATTCCTTTTAAAACCAATAACTATGTTGTTGATTATTTGATTGATTGGGATAATTATCAGGATGATCCTATCTACATCCTCAATTTTCCAAACCGACACATGCTTCGCGAAGAACATTATGAAATGGTGAGGAGAGGAGTGGAACAAAATCTACCTGAGAGAGAGTTATATAAAATTATCAATAAAATTAGAATGGGCTTAAATCCACATCCAGCCCAACAAATTACAAATGTTCCGGAATTAAATGGGGAGAAATTAAGAGGGGTACAGCATAAGTACCAGGATATAGTATTGTTTTTTCCGACCCAAGGACAGTCGTGTCATGCCCATTGTACATTTTGTTTCAGATGGCCACAATTTACCAAGGAGCTTGATTTACAGTTTTCTATGCGTGAGATAGATAAGGTAATAGCTTATATTCGAAATCATGAATATGTACATGAGCTTTTATTCACAGGTGGTGATCCAATGATTATGAGCCCTGTGACACTAAATCAATATATCACAAAAATACTTGATGCGGAACTTGATAATTTAGAGGTGATTCGATTTGGAACGAAATCTTTAAGTTATTGGCCATTCACGTTTTTACCTGCATTTAACGAAGAGGCAGAGGAGATGTTGACCATGTTTAAACGAATAGTTGATCGAGGAATACATCTTTCTATTATGGCACATTTTAATCACTATGTCGAGCTTGATAATGAGATTGTTCAGGAGGCCATAAGTAATATTAGATCGACTGGAGCACAAATAAGAACTCAGGCTCCAATATTAAATCATATCAATAATAGTAGTGAAATTTGGGCAAAAATGTGGACAAATCAGGTCAATCTTGGATTGGTTCCTTATTATATGTTTGTAGAGCGAGAAACGGGGCCGTATGAATATTTTCAGATTCCATTAAAAGAGGCTTATCAAATATATACCGATGCCGTTAGAACAACAGGCAGTTTGGCGAAAACACTTACTGGGCCTGTAATGTCAGCATCAAATGGGAAAGTTCATATAATGGGAATTGTTGAAAATCCGCTAGATGGAGAAAAGTATTTCATGATGCAATATGTTCGTCATCGAGATTATAAGGAAACCTATAAACCATTTTTTATGAATTATGAGGAAAATGCAACTTGGGTAGATCAATTAAATCAAATTAGAATGAAAAGTTAATAATGAAAGATATTCTATACATCATATACGGAAGCAGAACTGGTAACTCACGTTCTATTGCTGAACTTACAGAAAGATATGCAAATCAAGTTGGTTTAAAAACATGCCTATTGGAGATGAAGAATGTGAAGTTCGAATTGCTATACAAGATGCATAATTTACTTTTAATTGTAAGTACACACGGAGAAGGCGATCCTCCAGCTGTAGCAACGGAATTCTATAATTATTTACATGATAAGCTAAGAGAAGATCTAAGGCAATTGAATTTTAGTGTAATGGCACTTGGAGACAGTAGTTATAAAGATTATTGCAAAACGGGTAAAGATGTTGAAAATCGTTTATTGCAGTTGAATGCTAATAAAATACTTCCAGTACAAGAATGTGATGTAGACTTTGAAGAGGTAGCAAGAGTTTGGATTAAGACAGCTGTAAAAGAATATTATCATTTAATTAAAGCTGATAAGCCATTCCCTAAAACTGATTTTTCATTTGATTTTTACGTAGATGGCCTTAATACAAAAGGAGAATTTCAGGTTAGAATAAAAGAGAAGAGAAATCTTTGTGGAGATAATTCTACAAAGAAGACAATACACCTAGTATTCTCACTTGAAGGAGTGGATAAAAAATATGCTCCTGGCGATTCGCTAGCCGTTCAGTGTACTAATTCCCGTTTTTTGGTTGATCGACTTTTACGGAAATTAAAATTTGATGGAACACATGCAATACAAAATAATGGAAGCATAGAATTACTCAAAGAATCTTTAATTAAGCATTACGAAATCAGCTTGCTAACTCCTGTTGTTTTAAAAAAATATGCTAAAGTTGCCAATAATAAAGATTTGAACAATCTTACCGAAAGTTCTGAGGAGGTAGATGAATATTGTTTAAATCATGATGTATTAGATATGGTGAGTGATTTCCCCGTAATAATTAAACCGGAACAGTTTCTTAGTGTACTTCGGAAATTGAAACCTCGATTATACTCAGTTGCATCCAGTTGTAGTGCCTATCCCAATGAAATTCATATAACTATGGGGGTTATGGAATATGATTTGAAAGATCGAGCACATATTGGTATTACTTCCTCGTATTTGTCTGATAGAATTGAGGTAGGAGAAATGATTTCGGTATACATTGAGAATAATGATAGCTTTCGCTTGCCGGTAAGTACAGATCATCCTATTATCATGATTGGGTGTGGAACTGGAATTGCTGCCTATCGTTCCTTTTTACAGGAGAGGGCAGCCACAAATTCAAAAGGAGAGAGTTGGTTAATTTTTGGTGAACGAAACTCTAAGACTGATTTTCTTTATAGAGATGAACTTCAGAAGTATTTGGAAACAGGAATATTAACTAGATTAGAAACAGCATTTTCACGCGATCAATCAGAAAAGATCTATGTACAAGATATTATATTAAAACAGTCAGTAGAGATTTACAATTGGATGGAGAATAGATGTGCAACGGTATATATTTGTGGAAATAAACGTACCATGGCTCTTAGTATAAGAAAAGCCTTAATGAAGGTGATAAGTATGGAAGGGAAATTATCACAAGACGATACGAAAAATTACGTTTCCAGACTAAAGTCAGAAAAACGATGGCAGGAGGATGTATACTAGAATACAAAAAGAGATGATGAATTTATTTCTCATCTCTTTTTGATTAAAGCCATAAGTTATTTTTTATCGTAAGCATACCAATAAGCAGTTCCTACAAACAAAGCGCCACCAACAATATTACCAAGAGTAGCTGGAATTAAGTTCTTCACAATAAAATCCATCCAAGTAATATCAGCACCATGAAAAATGGCAACAGGAATAAAAAACATATTGGCTACGCAGTGTTCAAATCCCATCGCAACAAAGGCCATAACAGGAAACCAAATTCCTAATATTTTACCTGTAATATCTTTTGCAGCATAGGCTAACCACATCGCTAAAGCAACCATCCAGTTGCATGCAATACCTTTTAGAAAGGTTTTGTAGAAAGGATTAGAGGTTTTAGCAATTGCAATATTAATAGCTGAATCTACCGAAGGAGAATTTAGTAATGCTCCGGTTAAGTAAACCAAAAAGTAAGCTACGATAAGGGAGCCTATAAAGTTTCCAATGTAGACAATACTCCAATTTTTTAAGGGCACTTTAATCGACATACGTTTCGATAAAACGGAAGGGACAAAGTATGCAGTGTTACCTGTGAAAAGTTCAGCTCCTGCAACTGCACAAAGAATTAAGCCTAAGGGGAAAACCGCTCCGAAGAAGAATTTTTGTAATCCAGGATTTGTCTGAGCTAATCCGGGCATTGCACCACCTACAATTAGAGCAAGTAAGCTGCCCATGGCAATATATCCACCTGCTAGTATGGCAAGAACAAATACTTTATTTGCAGGTGTTTTTTGTTTTGCTTCGGCTGTATGATTTACAACTTGAACGGTTTCTGCAGGTGAATTAAATCCTTGTTGTGCTTTGGTGACTGGGGCATACTTTTGCACCTCCATTACATCTGTAGTTTCTTGAAACGACATATTTATTCGTTTGATAATGAGTTTAAATCACTGAATTTATAATTCAGAACTCATAATTCTTAATTAATGATTACTTCTTTAAAATATTGGCTGAAGATATCCTTTGCAGTCTGAAGTTGCTCAAGTGTGTTTTCAGGAACTCCATCCAGCTTGTATTCCATTTTTAAGTGTTCGTATTTGTGAACTCCTAATTTATGATACGGCTGAATCTCCAATTTTTCTATATTGCCATATTCCTGAAAGTGTTTACCCATTTCGTGAAGGTATTCCGGTTGATCAGAGTAACCAGGAACCAAAACGTAACGCATCCATACGTTTACATTCTTTTCGCGAAGGAATTCTGCAAACTTTAGAGTTGTATCATTACGTTTACCGGTAATTTTTTTGTGCCAATCGGGGTTGATGTGTTTAATATCTAATAGAACAAGATCCGTATGCTCCAATAGTTCTTTCACATCATCGGTTAAAACATTCCCATTGCTATCGATACAGGTATTAAAATCTTCCTCTTTCAATTGTTTGAAAAGCTTTTTTAGCTCGGCTGCTTGCCAAAGTGGTTCTCCACCAGAGATGGTAACACCACCAATTTTACCAAAGAAAGGACGTTGGTTTCGTGCTTTTCTCATTACCTCTTCCAGTGGAGTAGGTGTACCACCTTTAAAGCTAATTGTATCAGGGTTTGCACAATACAAACATTTGAAGGCACAACCTTGTAAAAATACAACAAGACGTATACCTGGGCCATCGTATGTGCCTAATGATTCAAAAGAGTGAACGTTTAACATTTTGATTTGTTTAGTGATAAAGAAGAACCGAAGTGCATCTTTACCAATGAAATTAAAAAAAGAGTCCGGAAACTCTCAAAAGAAAGCTCCGGTACTCTTATTATATCATCGTTAAACGATCTTACATTTTTTCGAAAAAGCTACGAGAGATTACCTCAAGTTGCTGCTCACGAGTCAAACGTACAAAGTTTACAGCATATCCTGATACACGGATTGTAAGCTGTGGATATTCTTCAGGATGCTCCATTGCATCTTCTAGCATTGCACGATCCAAAACATTTACGTTCAAGTGATGAGCTCCCTTAATAAAGTAGGCATCCATCATTGTAACCAAATTATCTTGACGAGTTTCTGCAGTTGCGCCTAATGATTTAGGAACAATTGAGAAAGTGTTAGAGATACCATCTAATGAATCTTCGTAGTTAATTTTAGCTACAGAGTTCAAAGAAGCAATAGCACCATGAGAATCACGTCCGTGCATTGGATTAGCACCTGGAGCGAAAGGAACACCAGCAGCTCTACCATCAGGAGTAGCACCAGTTTTCAAACCATAAACAACGTTAGAAGTAATGGTAAGAATAGACATGGTTGGCTCAGCATTCTTGTAAGTATGCAATTCTTTCAATAAACCATTGAAAAGAGTTGGGATTTCAACAGCAAAACAATCTACTGCATCATCATCGTTACCATAGAATGGGAAATCTCCTTCAATCTTGAAATCACAAGTTAAACCTTCTTCGTTACGAACAGCAGTTACTTTATCCGAATTTTTGATAGCAGATAATGAATCAGCAACAATAGAAAGACCAGCAATACCATAAGCTAAGTTAATAGTAGGATTGGTATCAACTAAAGCCATTTGTGCTTTTTCGTAGTAGTACTTATCGTGCATGTAGTGGATGATGTTCATTGAATCGCTGTAAACACGAGCCATTTCTTTCATCGCAATCATGTAGTTTTTCATTACTTCATCGTAATTCAAAACATCGCTAGACATTGCAGGAATTCCTTCGATCAATAATGTACCTGTTTTTTCACAACGTCCGCCGTTCAATGCTAAAAGAAGTGTTTTAGCCAAGTTACAACGAGCGCCAAAGAACTGAATTTGTTTTCCAATTTCTTGGTAAGACACACAACAAGCAATACCGTAATCATCCGATTTACGAGTATCACACATCAATTGATCATTCTCGTATTGGATAGAAGAAGTATCGATAGAAACCTGAGCACAGAATTTTTTAAATCCTTCAGGTAATGTTTCGGACCAAAGAACGGTCATGTTTGGCTCTGGAGAAGCTCCAAGCGTGTATAATGTATTTAAGAATCGGAAAGAAGTCTTTGTTACTTTAGTTCTTCCATCAAGTGTATTACCACCAATCGACTCGGTTACCCAAGTTGGATCACCAGCAAAAATTTCATCGTAAGCATTCATACGAAGGTGACGAACCATACGCAATTTCATTACGAATTGGTCTAACATTTCCTGAGCAAACTCCTCAGTAATGATACCTGCTTCTAAATCTCTATTGATGTATGTATCAAGGAAAGTAGAAACGTTACCCAATGACATTGCAGCACCATCTTGTTCCTTAACCGCAGCAAGGTAACCCATGTAAACCCACTGAATTGCCTCTTGAGCAGTTTCAGCTGGACGATTTAATTCTAAACCATATTTTTCACCTAAAGTTTTGATGTCAGCTAATGCTCTGATCTGCTCTGATACTTCTTCGCGAAGACGAATTAAGTGATCAGTCATGGTTCCTGTTAAACCATTTAAATCTTCTTTTTTAGCTTCGATCAAACGATCAATACCGTAAAGTGCTACACGACGGTAATCACCAATAATACGACCACGAGCATAGTTATCAGGTAATCCAGTTAAGAAACCTAATGAGCGAAACTTACGAATTTCGTCGGTATAAGCATCAAAAACACCATCGTTGTGCGTTTTTGCGAAATTGCGGAAAATATCTTTTACACGATCCGAAACTTCAAGACCTTGTTCAGTACATGCTTTTTCAACAACAGCAATACCACCGTATGGCTTCATCGCTCTACGAAGTAATTCATCAGCTTGTAAACCAACGATTAATTCTAAAGATTTATCGATGTATCCTGCTCCGTGAGAAGCAATTGTTGATACTGTCTCAGTATCTATTGAGCGAACTCCGTTATTTGCACGTTCTTCCTTTACGGCATCTTTACAGATATCCCATAATTTCTTTGTGCGTTCAGTTGCTTCTGTTAGGAATGAAGCATCTCCTGTGTAGGATGTTAAATTGTTACTAACGAAATCTCTAACGTTAATTGTCTTTTGCCATTCACCGGCTTTGAATTGAACTCTTTTCATTCTAATAATGATTTTTTTCAATGGTTGAATGGAACAATCATCAGTCTGGTATTAATTGAAAATCAATTAAGCACCATGACTTATTGGTGTTTGTTCGCTTAAAATTTTGGTTGTTACCTCTATTGAAAACTCGATCTACTGATCAGTAAAAGAAGAAGACTTTCAACTCCTTTTTGCTTTCAGGCTGCAAAGGAACGCTTTTAATTTTTCTTCCGCAATACCTAGCTATAGTGAGTTTTGGAGTTCAATCGATATCGCAAAAGCAAAAGATCTGAAAATGGATTACTTAGCAAATAATGACAAACGTGTTAAAAAACATGCTATTT
>JADGFH010000087.1 GCA_016743925.1 Labilibaculum sp. | reverse complement strand
CAATTGATCCCAGGGAATCTGCGCGTAAGAAGTTGGTATTATCTCTGCAAATGGATTTAATTTTTCGATAGCCTGATTGATTTCATCCAAATTATCCTCGTACAAATCTGTTTTATTTAGAATAATCTTATCGGCAACCATAATTTGGTGTTTAAAACGAACCAAAGAACTTAAGCCTCTAAAAAAATTAGGAGCATCAACCAGTGATATTATTTTATCGAGGCTTACTATATCTTTTAACTCATCTGTCTGTAATAGTTCAACCACACTTATAGGATCGGCCAAACCTGAGGCTTCAAGAAAAATTAATTCTGGTTTATAATTACTGATCAAATTTTGCAAGGTCTGTGTAAAATTATTTAACTGACAAACGCAAAATACGGACCCATTATTTATCTCAATCAACTTAAATCCTGATGCTTGTTGTTGTAATTCCTTTCCATCAACCCCCGTTGATGCAAATTCATTTTGAATAACAACAACACGCTTTTCAGGCGCTAAATCTTTTAAAATATTGGCCAGAAATGTTGTTTTACCACTGCCTAAGAATCCTGTAATTAAATTGAATGAAACCATTTTCTAGCTCGATAAACAAAATGAATAATGAAAGAGTCACAACAGACAAATTCGTCTGCCTGTTGTGAATAGAATAAGAATCTTATTTTTTTGCAGCCAAATATCCGCTAATTTTATCCTGAATATCTTTAATTGGAGGTATTTGAGATATGAAATCTACATTTCCATCTATTACAATAGTAGGCAGATTTTTAACACCCAAAGAGGCCATCATTTGCACACCTTCTTTTGATTTTATGCTATGCTCTCTAAATATCACCTTATCGCCAAATGGTTCAGCTGCTCTGGCAACTGCATCAAGCATATACTGACAAGGAGCACAGGATAAAGAATCAAGAGTAATAATATCAATAATCACTTTCTCTTTATCCCAGTGATCAGTCAGGTCCAATAATTCCATATTTGCTACTTCAGCTTCTGATGCACGTAATTCTCCCTGAAGAATCTCATCATGTAATAAATCCGCTACAGACTTTAAATTTTCAGAAGGAGTATCCATTGCCAAATCACAACCCGGAGCTAAAATGAATCCTTTCTTTCCACCAGTATCCAAACATCTTAAGGTATCGCGTTTAGAATCTTCAACCGATCCCATTAGCAATACTACAGTCAATTGAAGATTTCCACCAAAGCTAACACCCTTTCCCAACGAAATATCTCTTACATAATCCAATGGTATATTCTCATCAATTGAGATGTTATCGGGACGACAATCGCACATGGCTGGAATATTTTGTTGCGCATTACCACAAACAAAGAAAGAACCTAAAGCATCGGCTTCTCTAATGAATTCAAAAATTTCAGTTGCATAAGGCGAAACAAAACTTTCAAAAGAATCCGGATCAATCTGACTAGTCATTGGATCCACTACTGCTATCACATCACAACCTGATTCGATATAATTACTAGCCATGAATTTAGCCACATCGGTACAAAAACGCATTACTTTGTGCATGTATTCAGGATCTTCGAACATTTTCATGAATACATCGGTTCCCATTAGGTGAAGTGCCAAAGTAAATGGTCCGGTAATGGTTCCATACAAAGCTAAATCAGGAAACTTTTCTCTCAATTGACGAGTAGCTTCCATCACCACAGGAATACGCCCCTTGCAAGCGCAAGGCACTTTCAAACTATCCAATTCCACACCTTGAGTCAAAGGATGAGAAATAACTGCTGGAGGATTATCGTCAACCCAATTTAGTTCACAACCCAAAACTTCGGCTTCAATCTGAAGATCAAAGGTTACGGGAATACCATCGGCATTGTATAATTCTACGGCCTTACTTGCGCCATTTACAATATATTCTGTAGATTTTAAATATTCTGTAGCATTAACACTAATCAATCTTCCTGCATGCACTCCTACAAATGGAACCCAAGGTACACGTTCAACCTCTTCAAGACGAATCGCCTTTTTCACTAATTCTAATCCTTTCATGTTCTCTCTCTTTATGTCTGTTTGATGAAAATAATCTCATGAACCAAAACTATATTTGATATCATATTATTAAAAATTGACGCTTAGCTAGCTCTTGCATCTAAGTATTCAACAACTCCCTGTGGATCCATACTATACATATCAGCACCAATATTATCGCAGAATGTTTGAGTAACCGGAGCTCCACCAACACAAATTACTTGTTCTGGGTATTTTGCTTTTACTTCCTTTACAATTTTCTCCATGTTTACCATGGTAGTTGTCAATAATGCACACATACCAATAACACAATCAGGCGTTTTTTCAACTTGCTCTATAAATGCCTCAGTCTTAACATCGGTTCCTAAATCAATAACTTCGTATCCATTTCCTTCAATCATCATGGCTACCAAATTCTTCCCGATATCGTGCAAATCGCCTTCAACAGTTCCAATAACAAAAATTCCTTTTCTATCGGATCCTCCCGCTGCAAAATGAGGTTTTAAGTGATTCATTGCTGTACTCATAGCTTTTGCAGACATCAGAACCTGAGGAACAAACACCTTATTTTCTCGAAACTTAACACCAACTTTACCCATTCCTACAATCAACGATTTTTGTAGTATTTCGCCAGCAGGGACTCCACTTTCGAGTAATTCTTGAGCAATTTCATCAGCTCCATCCTTACCCTTCATGTTTGGAGGAAAAGGAGCCTTCTTATTTACTTTACCAAACTCAATACAAACTGCTAATTTTTCTAATAAATTTTCCATTCTAGTATATTGTTATGTTTCTCTTATAATTAATTCGGGTTGGATGATATGCTGACAATTTTCTATATCTCCTTTATATGGTGGCTTAATTATCATATCCGCAATTTTTTTTGCCATCAGTTGTTGATGTCCATCAACTGAAGTAATCGCAGGCGTAAAAAAATTAGAAAGATCAGTGTTTCCGTAACTAACCACACTGATGTCATCGGGTATTCTGTACCCCCACTCTTTAATTCTTCCAATAATTTTCACTGCCAACATATCATTAGGGCAAAAAACACCACTAATCTTCTTTTTCTTCATCCATTCAGAACTTATTTCGCGAACACTATTCACAAACAAAATTTCTCTTTGGGGAGAAGTTTGAGCATAGCCTACAAATGTGTCCTCCATGAGTTCTTGGACCATGTTTTTGCCCAACAAAGAATCATCTCTAACAAAAAGAAAATTTCCAGTCTCCTGTTTTTTCAAATATTCAACCACCCGTTTCACACCTAAATCATAGCTCTGAATAACATACTTGTTATAATAACCTGCCATTGTTTGGTTTGCTAAAATAACCTGCGAACCTCCAGGCTTTAACTTGCAATAAAAATCGGCTGTTTGCATTTCATCGAATACCGGAACAACAATAATGGCTTCAAATCCCTGATGAATTAAATTACCCACCAGCTTAATTTCCTCATTAGCACTGTTGTAATCCAAAAAACATTTTAATTCCCGATTATTTTTTTCCGCTATGCATTTTAAATGATAAAGTAAAACCTCAATATGAGCTGAAACGAAGGGAATTATTATCCCCCAATACTTTTGTTTCTGTTCTAAATCTGCAACAAATGTTCCTTTTCCTACTTTTGAAACAACCAATCCGTCGTCAACCAGCATTCGTAAAACCTGCTTCGCCATTTCGCGAGAAACTGAAAAGCGAGATTGAATTTGAGTAATAGAATCAATTTGTGAACCCGGAGAATACTCAAATGAATAAATGGCATCTCGATAATATTCGTACAAACGAATATAGCCAGGAACTATTCCTTCTTTTATTGAGGTTTCATTCAAATTAGTCATCTTCGTATCTTCGTTAATTCCATCACATCACATCACACTTGTTAAAAAAAAGCACGAGATTAAACTCGTACCTTAATTACAATCTTTTTCACAGAGCTTACACTTTCAGTCATAATACCTGGCATATGTAGATCTCCCGGATAAAAAATAGCAAACATTCCACTTTTTATACGAGTAAATGATGCTGGAGCTGGATATAAAATAAAATCATCACTCTCATTATAATACATGCTAGCAGGTTGATCAAGTAAAGGTGCATAGCCAATCTGCTCTTCCCCATTTACGACATATTGTACATCGATAAATTTACGGTGAACTTCCAATTGGCAATTCGAAGCATTCTTTGTCTCATATTCACTTACCAAAGCAAAAACATTATCACCGTCAATATCATGTCTTCCTAATGCAAGGGATTCACAATCTGTATTGTTTATAAAATTCAATGCACTTTTAATTCGGTCACTAACTCCAATATAAAGCTCAGCGTTTTCTTTTCTATCAATTATCATTTTTCTTTTTCTCTTATTAATATTTTCAATAAAACTGATCTAAGAATACGGAAGTAAACATACTACCAAGCATTGTCCGTATTCTTAAATCAATTCTTCAATTACTAACAATCTAACAGTTCAAAGATCTTGAAAGTTTAGAATGCAGATAGGGGACAAACAAATCCAAATTGGGGGTATTATCATACATCTACTATCTCGCCCCTATAAATTGAGAAAAACGATATAATTAAAAAACAAAAAGTTACCCTACTTAACGTAGAATAACTTTTTACACTAATTGATATTTCGAATATAAGACCTAAAATGAAATCCCTAATTAATATTCTTCCCTTGCATCCGTAGAACTCTTATTTGATAATGAGTAAAAACAAGGGCTAATATCCATAGGATACATTCTATTATTGGTCTAGCCACCTTATCTTATACTGACCGATACAGTAGTAACTAAATAGACTCTTCATAATTGACATTAATAATTTGTAAATGAATTAATTCAGATTTATAATAAATTGATTTGCCTCATTGGTAAGATATTTGTCCAGTATTGGAGAGTAGGTTTTCACTTCTATTCTATTACTAACTGGAAAATAATTAATAAGTCTTATATAGCCATTGTTTCCATTTCCCATCCCTTTAACTCCTAGTTGGTAATTTGCCAACATTTGACATACCTTATTACCATTATCTCCAGTACTTACGAGTGTTCCAGTACCTCCGTTAAGAATATGTCCGGAAACAACCATAAATATATTCTTATGCTTCTTAACAAATACATACCATAATTCCTCTCCGTCATAAATTATATCTCCATCATTATTTACGCCATAACGGTGGGGATTCCAGGAATCTCCATCTCCGATACGTGTATTGTCACTATAGGTGTATGCATGTGTATTAATGATAACTTTATGATCCGGATATGAATCCATAATACCTTCGGCCCATTCAATAGTCTGTGCCCTCGGACCAAATTCAAGAGAAATTATGAGATAATCATCCTCTTTTAGCTTAACAACATGAGCAAGATTATCAACTTTATTGGTAGGATAACTTGCCACTAAACCACTTGAAGATAGATTCGAGAGATCAAGATATTTATTTGCCAAATTAGTATTACGTGTATCTGCACGTTTACATGCTTTACTACCCATATCGTGATTGCCCAAAGCGTATGTATAAGCCAGTTCTCCATCTAAAGAGTGAAACATATCTTTTACGAACTTCCACGTCTCTTCAGTATTATCTTCGGTTATATCACCAACTTGAATCATAAAATCGACACCATTACCTTTATCTTTTACCCAATCAAATATCTTGTAAAGGAGTAATGGATCTGTCTCAAAATCTGTTTCGAAAAATGATTGTGTGTCTGGAATAATAGCAAATCGTACTGCTTCTTCCGCTTTACTACATCCTGATATAGATACTATAAGTATCAAAATTAACATTGTAAAAATCGACTGGTTCATTTGTAAAATGATTGTTTATTAATATGATATTTCTTTGCCTTATCTTCTCTAGGTAGTTTCTAATTTTAGAATCAACAATGATTCAGGCTATTCCCTTTTATTTCAGATGTATCAAAGGAATAACAAGAAAGCGCAATGTTTTGTATTTGTCAGCCTCATATAACAGCTCCAAGTTTTTACCATTGGCAGAAATCTGAGTTGCGGAATAGGCAAATGAACCTTTTATTATTTTTTTAATACTAAAGCTTTTTCCATTATCATTTGAAACTGCTATTTGTCCGTTTTTACGTCCATCTTTCGAAGGAAAACTGGCATACAAATCCCATGAACCGTTTTTCTTTTTAGGTCCTTTTACAATTGATCCCATGCAAGCAACTGATGGTAGCGTTGGATCTGTTTCCAAAGCCGACCAAGTTTTACCACGATCTTTCGAAAAGGATTTTTTACGTTTCTTTTCGCCTCCCTGATTACGGGATATAATGATTAAGTTACCATTAGCAGCTTCTACAATCTGACACTCGTTGGGGTAACCTCTTTCAGGGTCTTCGATTGTGGCAGAACGCTTCCATGTTTTTCCCAAATCGTCGCTCCAAGCTGAAACAATCTCCCAGGTCCTGCTCACTTTTTTACCATCTTTTACCGGAACCGTTCCCCACAATGAAGTGACAATACGACCTTTATGCAGTCCTCTTTCAAGCTGGATCATCGCCCCCGGTGTGTTCGCATTTAACCAATGATTGGGTTTTACATATTTGCTAATATCTTGTGGTTTCGACCATGTTAAACCATCATCTGAACTATAGGTTATGTAAGTTCGGACATTCACCAATGGGTCGTCGTAGCCAGGTTCGGCCATCTTAATCCAGCCCGAATTTCTTGCATGTCGCCCATAAGGAAAACGAGCAAACATCATCATAATTCTCCCATCAGACAATTGTACTGTTAACGGATCGTTTATGGAGTTCATTCCATCTTCGATGGCTACAATTTCAGCTCCCCAGGTTTTACCGCCATTGACACTTCGTTTTAATACAATATCGTTTTGGGCATGGTCGTGCAAGCCCAATCGTCGTTCAGTAAAAGCAATGGTAGTACCTTTGTCGGTTACCAGTAAGGATGGAATTCTGTAACCAAACTTTTCCGCATCCTTACTGTGTCCTTTTTTAACCACTCCTTCGGGTATGTCTTGTATTTCAAATACAAGCTTTCCTTTGATGCCTTCAATAGTGTCTACTTTTGTTTTTTGCGCAAACACATATGTAAATGCAAATAGTAAGCAAATAGTGATGTTTAGTTTCCTTTTCATTTGTTTAAATTTTAGAACCGAGATAATTGCATCTACAGATATTAACTCTGGTCTCTGATTTTTGGGAGTACATTCTTTTAGATTTTCAATAATATTATTGTATTTAGCTACATCTTACCTACTCATGAATATTCGCATCAATCAAAGTTTCATAAAACTCCGGACTAAAGGCAAAACACTCAACTGAAAATCGTTCATTGCGATCCGGACCTCCATCCATTTCCACAACTTGATCCTTTTCATCGAATGGTTCCGACTCTCCTATCAGTACAAATCCTTTGAGTTTAGAATTCCAATCGATATGACAATATCCCCAAGCAGCATTACTGGTTAAAAATTTTGTTGTGAATTTTTCCACTTTTGGAGTATCCGATATGGCAATGGTAGCTTCTTCCCTATCTCCACTAAAATTACTTGCAACAGCAATCCTGCCACTGTATTTTCCTTCGGGAATCTTAACTGCTCCCTGATGACATCTTCTGGCTTTGTGATTTTTTTGGCTTTGCCCGAGGAATGTCGGATTCCCTTCCAAATCAAAAATCATCTCATTTTTATAGCCTTTTTTACTCTGTCGTCTTGAAACTACGTAAATGGTTCTATTATCAAGTAAAGCCCATGAAATCTCATTCAATTCGCCTCTGTACTGTGGGTAATTGTTTACATCATAGAAAGTATCCCAGGTATTCCCTCCATCCATCGTAATCAAAAAACGAACCGGATCCACATAAAATGGAACAAGATAAGCATCAGCTGTTTTCCCTTTCCAAGTCATATTTGGAATAAAAAGTGCATTGGTTGATGGGGATTGACAGGGAGCAATTGTATCCAATTTCGAAGACAACAATTTGGTCATTTCGTTCATTGGCTCAGGTTTACTCCAGGTTTTGCCCTCATCTTTGCTTATTATTTTGTAAACCCCTTTGTATTTATTGGCAGATTGATGTGAGGCATGTCCTCCCGAAAAGTAACAATGCAGTTCGTTTTTCCATTCAACCATTGATGAATAAGCCACAACGCCCTTCACATCCTGCATCAATATCTGATCATCAATCCAGGTATTCCCTCCATCTATACTTCTTGTCATTACAAGAGTTAATCCAGGAGGTGCATCATTAGATCCTTTTACCTGATAATGATAAGCAGAAACAAGAGTTCCACTTTTCAGAGCCAAAACTCTTGGCTCTTTTGTTTCATAGGCACCCAAACTAGTTCCCTCGTATCGAATATCTCCTTTGGATCGATCTGATGGCAAAAAGCGCATCCCCTTATATACCAACTCTCCATTTTGAATCTTACCAGTAATATATTCTTTGCCTTTATATTTTTTATCAAGATTATTTACATTACCTCCTGCCAGTTGAGAATGAGAGAAATGAACAAATACAGTATCAATTTTGGATGCTACCAACGCTCCTTCTCTATTCTTAACTGATACTTTTATCAGGTTCTCACCATACCAATCGGCCGAAAATGTATTCTTTCTTGATTTTGAAAATTGATTTGTATTGTCTTGATTCAATAAACTGGCCTCACCTTGTTTCTTGATTAATTCAAATTTATAGGTATAGTCTAGATCGTCTCCATCTAAGATGCATTCCAATTCGAGCTTGAAATTTTGAATTAGCATGTTTTCAGGAATTTCATGATCGGGATGAGTCCTGAAATAGCTTTCTGGCCTAAGCACTTTTTTTGTAAGGCTTAAACTTCTATCAAGAGATTCTATCCATTCAAGATTAAATCTTTCAAACTTTATTTTTGCTCTTTCTCCATTAAAGTCGTACTCTGCCAACATACAAATCGTACCATCATCAAGTAATGCTAAAGAGGAGTAATCGAATTCCTTATTGTATAATTCCTTTTGTACCGGCCAGCTTTTGCCTTCATCATAACTTAGAGCTATCACTGAGTTCCCTCTTCTTCTGCCATTAAGCCTGCCAGTAACGCCAACATGCATAATAACACCGGGCTGTTTTTCAGTTTTCCATCTTAATCTCAGTAAAGGAGACATACAACCGGTATCCTTTAAATCAGTCTGCTTTTGCAATGGGTCCCAGGTTTCACCTCCATCTGAACTTCTTGAAATGAGCCTGCATTTCTTAGACCGAATAGAAATCATCAGTTTTCCCTCTTCTAACTCCAACATTTGAACTTCATTACCTCCAAATTGTCCATCTTTGGTTGAAGGGCAATAATTACCATGCTTCCAGTTTTCTCCATTATCATCAGAATATAATGCATAATTATATGCTTGTTTCTTTCCCTTCTTTAGAATTGTTTCCGACATTGGGATGATAACTCGTCCACGGTATTTTCCTTTTGTGATGGTTATACCTACACCAGGACCACAAATTGAATGCAATGAACTCTTACCGCTTTTAGCTACAGTAGTAATCTCCTTTGGCTCCGACCATTTTTCTCCTTCATCGGTACTTTTAATAATAAAAAACCGCTCTATTTTATCTCCCTGCAAACCCGGTTCTGCTTGTTTTATTCCATATCCTCGCTTACCGCTATGTATCTTTTCTGGGAAATAGATATATGCAAGAATAATGGTACCATCTAATGCCTGAGTTAAAACCGGATTCATAAGCACATTGTCTCCAGCTTCCAAAATAACCTTAGGCGCAGTCCATGAATCTCCTCCATCTTTACTCCTTTTTAGTACAATATCGTTTTTAGCATGATCGTAATTCATGCCAACACGGCCTTCCATCAATGCAATCAGATTCCCTTTCATTGTTTTTAATAAAGAAGGAATACGATAATTATGGTAGCCCATATTATCTGTTAAGGGATTAAAAAGAATTGAGGATTGGAAAAATGGTTTAGACCGATTCTCATTTATCAACTTACATTCAAGACTCTTTCTTTTACCAACATTTGCATTACAAATGCCACAAGAGAAAGCTAATAATATCAGTAGAATAATTTTTCTCATCTGCTTATCATTTGGGGAGTATTTATCTCACTTTACCTTAAAAAAAATCAGGAGAGATTACTCTCCCCTGATTCATTTACTATAAACTAACTACTATTACACTATTTATTAATTTTATTCAAAGCCAGGATTTTGCTCTATTGAAGAGTTCTTACTGATTGTCTGTGAATCAATAGGGAACAATTTTAAATGTGCTCCTCTTCCTACAAGAGAAGGAACCAATTCAAAAGCTTTATCAAATCTTAATAAATCAAACCATCTTCTGCCTTCGAAAGATAATTCGAACAAACGTTCTTGCAAAATTGCATCATTATTTGCTGCTTGTGATCCATTCACGAATTCATGACCTGCATAGTTTACACCATAGGCTCTTTGTCTTACCAAATTCATTTCTGTTGTTGGATCCTGCCCCAAAGCATTTTTTGCTTCAGCAATCATCAAAAGAACATCAGCATATCTGTAAAGGATTACGTCATCCATAAATTTTCTCGATCCCGATTCAACAAAACCTTTGAATTTTAAAACTGCCGAACCATAAAATTCAGTATAGTTTCCAGATCCATCATCTGTATTCACTAATACAAAAGTTGCATCTTTTCTAGAATCAATATCAACCCACTGATTTCTATAGCCTTCAGAAGGAGCCCAACGATTTAATCCCCCACCAGTTCCAAGCATTGCAACTGCAGCGGGATCACCATTGCCAGGAATTTGATCACCTCTTATATATAAGTTTGCATTAAAAGTGCTTCCAGACTCAAGATCTTCGTGATGAATAGCCATCAATATTTCCTTATTTTCTTTATTATTATAACGGAAAATTGCGTCAAAATCATCTAACAAATCTACATCAGCTCCTTGAACGCTTTGTAAAGCAGTAAGTGCTGTAGTAAAGTCCGTTGAACCACCGCCCATTACTTTTCCTTTCCAAAGGTAAAAATTCCCCTTAAGAGCACTTAAAGCAGGCTTAGACCACATCGATCTTCCACTTGTAAACGTATTACTAGAAAATAAACCTTCAGCCACTGTAATATCCGATTCAATTTGAGTAACCACTTCTTCACGAGTATTTCTTGGTTTAAAGTCATCTTCGCCACCAAAACCTTCAGTAGGATCTGTAACAACAGGAACTCCACCCCAAACACGAGTCATTAAAAAATAAATATAAGCTCTCATACTATGAGCTTGTGCAAGTGCATTATTTTTATCAGTCTCATTATCAAACTCAATACCAGGAATATTTTTAATTAACAGATTACAATCATGCAAAACAGTATACAAACCTTTCCAATCTAAAGAATTATTGGTAGGTGTCAATGTATTTTCAAAATAATTTTCAAGTCCCTGACTTGCCTGTAAACCATAACTTAACAATTCACTTCTAGCTCCGCCCCAATAGAATAAATTGGTAGCTGCCTGACCTCTAAATCGAACATACATTCCGTTTAAAGCTCCATTTACATCTCCTTCGTTATTCCAAAAAGAATTGGATCCTATCAAACTCTTCGGAGTCAGGTTTAATTCATCTTCACACGATACTGTTGCGAATGCTAAAGGCAATAATATCAGTACTAGTTTTTTATATAATTTCATATTTAAATAAATTTTAGTCCGTTAGAATGAAAGATTCATACCAAATAAGAATGATTGTGGATTAGGATAACGACCATTATCCCAACCTCCATCTTCAGGAAGCAAACCAGAATAACTGGTGATATAGCCTAAATTACTTGCAGTACCATAAACTCGTAGATTTGAAATTCCAACTTTTTCAAATATTGAAAATTTTGGCATTACATAGCTTAAAGTAATCTCTCTTATTGACAAATAATCACCTTTTTCATGATAATCAGAATTCATTGCCAAATCACCACCTCCATTACGATATGTATTATTTTGTGCCAATTGATCAGCCCAGTAATATCTTGGCATGTTTGTTACATCGCCCTCTTTTTGCCAAGATCGTGTTACATCTTTCGAAATTCCAATATCACCTTGCCACTGACCATTAAATGTAGCAGCTTGTCTATTTCTTATTGTATGTCCTAAAGAAAAATCAGTACGAACAATCAGACTTAAATTTTTATATGTAAATGTATTAGTAAAACCACCTGTCCAATCTGGATACTGATTTCCCATATAAACACGATCTTTTGTATCGATTGTTCCATCTTTGTTTACATCCAAAAAGATATTGTCTCCACCTACTTTGCGTTTATCCGATCCAGGAACTAACTGGTCAGTAGGACCTGCATAAGCTTCTTCTGTAGTTGCATATACACCTAGTACTTGGTAACTATAAATATCTCCTAATGAACCACCTTCTTGTAATCCACCAACCCATTTTGTGTTACCAGTATCACCATCAGCAACTTCAAATCCTCCAATTCTATTTTTTTCATTTCCATTCTCAGGAAGTTTTAGAATCTTGTTTTTGTTATGCGATATATTTAAAGCAGTGTTCCAAGAAAAATTTTCCTTTTCAATTATAGAAGCAGAAATTTCAATTTCAACACCCCTATTTTGCAATGAACCAAGATTGGTTAAAATACTTGAAAACCCTGTAACTTGAGGTAATGCCATATTTGTTAAAAGATTCTTGGTTTCTCTATTATAAT
>JADGFH010000851.1 GCA_016743925.1 Labilibaculum sp. | reverse complement strand
TTTGATCATTCATATCATCAGATGTCAAATACTTATTTATAATTGACAAATCATACCTTCTCGTTTCAGAATTGATAATGAAATGTGGAATGGTATAATACTCTGCTTTTAGTGTAAATTGATCTTTTTTGATGATCTTTTTCTCTATTATAAAATTATATAAATCAAGAAAATGTACCGTTGAATTTGAAAGGAA
Organism: Labilibaculum sp.; assembly: GCA_016743925.1. GTDB lineage: Bacteria > Bacteroidota > Bacteroidia > Bacteroidales > Marinifilaceae > Labilibaculum. Next base: position 2,452 of record JADGFH010000851.1, on the reverse strand, counting down.
TACCCTAAGTTCAAAATTCATACTTAAAGGTATTTCGTAATAGAAATTAAAATCACTACTAATTTGATTCTTAAAATGAATCTTAACGGAATTTTGATTTACATTGGTGTGATTATATTCAAATTCCCATTCTAAACTTGAAATATCTTTAAGCTCTTTTTTTATTACTAATAGAATTTTTAATCGAGGTAAGGCGGTATTTGTGAAATTTTGATTGCCTTGATACTCCTTAATCGCTTTTTCTAAATTCGTTTTATTAAAAGGATGCTTCATATATTGAATTTTATGCTATTCTTTAATATTGTCGCAAAAGAAATAAAATAATAAGAATTAATTGTGCTTTTTGTGAAAAGTAATGTGATAAAGATAAAATATACAATAAAAAAGCTTTTGTTATCTACTTGTGATTGTATTCTTTTATTTAAAAGTAAATTGCTCACAATTTATAGATGCATGAGAACCTTATAAGTAGCGTAATATAAGCTTAAATTAGTTGATAATAATTTATTAAAAAACAATTTAAAGCTAAATGAAATAATATAGGGCCATCACTCTTATGAGGAAAAGAATGTGTCAAGTTGAAATTGGCACATTTGGCAACGATTTAATTTCATCATATTTATTATCATTGCATAATGAATATCAAACGAAAGATATTTACGAACGTTTTGATAATGCTAATTGTGTTATCGGCTAAGGTTATGGCAAACATTCAGATGACGGAAGATTTTTCTAGGTCGGATGGTTTACCAAGCAATGTTGTGTTTGATATATTTGAAGATTCTAGAGGATTGGTATGGCTAGCTACGGATGCTGGTTTGTATGAATTCACAGGAGAGGATATAAAGTTGCGTAAAGAATTAAGAAGATTACAGGGAGAACGAGTCAATTCGATTTGTGAAGATTTAGAAGGAAATTTATGGTTTTCTAGTTTGGGAGTTGGACTATCTAAATTTGATGGAGAGAGTTTGTCAGTAATTCAGTTCGATTCTTTAAATAATGAGCGAGAAATTTATTGCTTACAAGCTATCGGATCTGATAATAAGTTGATGCTAGGCACTTCTGAAGGATTATATGAGTTTAATGTGGTTAATTCCTTACTAACAGCGAGTAATTCTACATATTCAAAGGCAATAATAAAAACACGTTCGATAAATAATCATATAGTTGTTAGCAGCCAGCGCCAAAGCGAGAATTTCACATATCATATCAAATTTGATAACAATCTAAAAAATAATAAGGATGAAGCTCCGATTGTAAACTTAGGTTCCCAACCTAATATTGATAAACTTAAAAGGATTTTAGAAGGAGAAAAAACTTTTCTTTTGAATTTATCAAAAGAGAACTCGGTTATTGCTGATGTGATAGAACAGGAAGAGAATTCGATTCTTAGTTTCTATTTATTGAGGTATTACGAGAAAGGAGTGGAAAAACGTATCATATTAAAATTACAAGAAAATTTGCTTGTAGATTTTTCCGCTGAGAATAATTTAAATAATTACTTTATTAATACCATTTTTCTTAGAAAGGGACAGAATGATTTGTGGTTTGGAACTCAAAATAGTGGGCTGGTTAAAGTTAAAAATAGTTTTCTAAAATATATTCAAACAGGATTTCCCGGTTTTCAAGATCCCGCACGCCAAGATCTAGTTTCTGATTTTTATGGGAATATTATTGTTTCAAATAAAAATGAATTAATTATTGTTAATAATTTGCAGATTGAAAAGCGAATTGTAGCAAAAGAATTTTATAGAAGTTGGGTTGGTAAAGTAGAGAATTTTAAAGATTTTTCACTTTATAGGTTGAAGGTAGATAAAAAGGGATTGGTTTGGATTTCTAGTAGTAAAGGCTTTTTTACTTTAGATACAAACAATTTTCAATTACAATTTGTTGGAATAACACCTGCAAGCGAATTTATTTTTACCAAAGAAGATGAACTTTTGTGCTTTTGGAACAATAAATTAAGTTTTTATAATCAGAATGGTAGTTGTAAGGAACATCTTTCTTATTCATTTACACAATCTAGTACAATTGAAATTAGCAAAATAATTACCCAAGGGGATATCATATGGATTGCGACGCGACAAAAAGGGATATTGAAGTTTCATGAGGATAAGTTTTCGATTTATAATCGGGAAAATTTAGGAATTCATAATGTGATAAATGATCTTATTGCGATTGATAGTTCAACTTTAATTGGAGGGGGAAATAATGGTTTAATTTATAAGTTGAAGCTAATTGATAATGATTTAAAAGTTGTAGATACGATAGGGAATGAAGATGGTATAGTTGGAGCTGCAATTCAGGGTTTTCAATTGCTTGATGATAACTCATTATGGTGTGGAACAAATATTGGAGTACATCGTTTTGATTATAATTCTTGGGAAAAGGATTCTACTTTACTTTTTCGTTTTTGGAATTTGAATGATGGTTACTATGATTTGAATGGTGA
>JADGFH010000086.1 GCA_016743925.1 Labilibaculum sp. | reverse complement strand
GATAATGATAGCACATCACGCTTCACATCCACTAAATACTCTTCTTTTTCAAAGCCAAGTCGTAGTAAATAAATAAAACGATCAGTAAACAAGCGATCCTGATACGAAACACGAATTTTTTGACTTTTATATTTATAAGTATCAAAAGATGATATATTCCCTTTTGGTTCGTCTGGAGAAACACCTGTACCTACCTGAAATCCTATATAATTTTTAGCATTTCGTAAATATCGTCTTACCGATAACCAATAAGACTGAGACACATTACTATTCTTAGGAGTTAGATAAGTTCTAAAATTAAACCAATAATTACGGTAATATTTTCCCAGAGAAGCAGTGTAAATGTAAATATCCTTGTTATCAGAATCGAACTGTAAAAAACGAAGTCCAGCAGAAATTTCAAAAGACTTCGGTAATTTACGATACAGTTCGGCACCGGCTCTATGTCTTGGAAATAGATTGTCTGGTGAAAATCCATAACTTAAATAAGCATAACTCTTTTTTGAAATCTTTGGGTAAGCATCAATTTCAAATTGTTTAGAAATTTCATTAGACCAGAAACTTTCCCCGTCTGAAATTAAATCACCTATATTTATTTTAGCGATCAAACTCCCCCATGAGTTTCTTCTAGCAAGTTGAAATGAACTTAAATGCCACCTTCTCTTATAGGGCTCATCAAAATACTCAAAGTCGTGTTTATATATCGCCTTATAAATCATTTTAGAAGATTGATATTTTTTTAATAATGCAAGCCCTTCTTCACTTCCAGGATTCAACTCTAATAATTCATCTAATGTCTGCATCGATTTCCGGTCATCACCTGTATTTTGATATAATTTGGTCTTCTTGATTAAAAACTGTTCCTCATTCGGAAAAAAAGATTGACCGTATTCACAATAAAAAATTGCTTTAGAAGAATTTCCAGCCCAAGATTCTAAATCAATCATTGCCATTACGGCATCCTTATTATCGACATCCATTTTTAGTACCTTATCCACCTCTAGCCTAGCGGAATCAAAATTCTTTTCCCATGCAAATGTTCTACCAATCAATATCCGAGCATCATAATATTTAGGATTCTCTTCTAGTATAGCATAACAAATACCTCTCGCCTCCTCTTTTTTACCAGAAAAAGCCAATTCTTTTGCTCGTTGAAATTCACCAGTTATACTAGCTATTTTTCCAATATTATTTTGTGCCTCTGCAGAATCAACCGAACAAACCGCAAATAATAAAACAATACACAGAGATAAAATCTTTATCATACGCTTCAAATATTTATATATACTAAACTATTTTATAATCAATCTTAATAACAGACCGAAAATTGTCATCTACAAATTCATATTGAAATACATAACTTAATCCACATATCGAATTTTTCTGGCCTTACGCGCTACAATACTATCCATAACATTCCCCATGAATGGTCTATAATACTTCCAAAAGAACATTTTTCTATCTTTTACTTGATTCGCACTATAAAATGCACCACTTAATTTATTTACTCCTCTAAAATAAGAAGAGTAAATTCCCATCTCATTATCCGAGAAATCGCAAGCAAAATATAAAAATCTATATTTGTCATCATGTTCTATTATAGCAGGAAACCTATTTGGTAATTTATATTTATCCAACAATTTTTGCCCTGCATTTGTGACATCCAACTTAAACCATGCTAACACATGATTTCTTTTATCTGTAGTTGTAATATCAAACCAAAACGGATAATAAATTTTTTCAGGAACATCGTATTGTAAATGTGTACTTAATTCACTCTCCAAAACAGGAAAACGTTGTTTTAAATGTAGCTTCGCATCTAAAATGATAATCCTTTCTTTATCATCAACCAATACAATTCCTGCTTTATTAAATTTATATTCCTTCTTATAATTTTTTCGATAAAGATTTGGAATCCATTTCGGAATTTCGGAATCCAGAATTGTGTCCAGAGTTTGATAATACTTACCTACCCAACCTTTCCATCTCACTCCTAATAATTCCTCTGTCTGTCTCCTGATAACAGGTTTTGTTGGAGATGCAAAAAGGTTAAACTCTGCAATTATCGTTTTTCCTTTCCTTTTCATCTCACGAAGCAAATTAAACTCAACCTCTTTTAAGCCTCCATAAAATAAGGAAATGGTATCTTTTCCAAAATCCGGATGCTCTTTCCAATTAGAATTGTAAATTCCATAAGTATCAGCAAAAAAAGCCACATCTAAAGAATCTGCAACACCCTCCAATCCACTCTTTCCTAGCACCGTTAGATCTTTTATCACATAATTACCATCATCTCTTGGATGAAAACCGTAAAAATCTTCAGCAAAATTATATTCGTTCCCATCTGGCTTTACCCAACGCTTTTGATTGGCCACCCAAAAAAAAGAAAGATGTTCAGAATAATTCCCATTAGGGGTCGTTTTATCTAACACCAATAGGTTAATTTGCTTTTGATCCATAAGCTTCCAGCTAATCCATGAGATTACAGGAATCAGTAAAAACAAAAAAATAATTACTCGTAGTAATTTCCACATCTGCTCTTTTCTTTATAATATTACTATAAAACTCATCTTTATAACGGTTTTAAACAAGCTAAGGTTTGTTTTTTTTGATAAGTATTTTCTTATTATAGATGTAAGACTCAATTTTATACGTCACAAGCTTATTGTTTTCTCCTTAAATCATATAAAATATATGTTTAAACAACGAATTTCATTAATTAATCAAACAATTTACGCCATGAGAAAAATCACAAAACTTATTTTCCTTTTTTTGATAGGATTCCTATTTTGTTTACCAATGGCTCAAAGTCAAACTGTAGATAAACAGGAAAATTCCAAACAAGAAAACATAAAGCAAAATCTAGCAGTTATTTGGACAAGTGGTGATCGAGATGTAGCACTAAAAATGGTCTTTATGTATACAAACTACGCTTCGAAAATGAATTGGTGGAACGAAATAAACCTAGTTGTTTGGGGACCATCCGCTAAATTATTAAGTGAAGACAAGGAATTGCAAGAATACGTGAAAAAGATGCAAATTGCTGGAGTAAATATTTTTGCATGTAAGGCTTGTGCAGATTCCTATGGAGTTAGTTCGAAATTAGAAAAACTTGATATTGAAGTTAAATACATGGGGAAACCTATAACGAATTATCTTCAAAAAGATTATAAAGTAATAACCTTTTAATATTATAAAATGCTTAACAATTCAATATACGAATTCCTATTAGAACTGCGCGAAAACAACAATCGTGATTGGTTTCATGCCAATAAAGAAAAATACAATCAAGCAAAAAAAGATTTTGAGTTTTTTATTCAACTCTCTATCGAACAAATAAAAACAATTGATCCTAGATTGTCAGGTTTACAAGCAAAGGATTGCATTTTTCGAATTTTTAGAGACACAAGATTTTCAGAAAACAAAACTCCTTACAAAACCAATTTTGGTGCCTTTTTATCTGCAGGTGGACGAAAAAGTAGATTTGGTGGTTACTATATCCATATAGAACCAGAAGCTTGCTTCTTAGGAGGAGGATGCTATATGCCTGCACCTAATGTCCTAAAAACTATAAGAGAAGAAATCTTTCACAACCCTTTAGACTTTAAAAATATTATTACAAATAAAGAGTTTAGTAAGCACTTTCCAGAATTATATGGAGATAAATTAAAAACAGCACCTAGAGGGTATCCAAAAGATTTTGAATACATTGATTTATTAAATTATAAAAACTATGCTGTTGGAAAAATGATTAGCGATGATATTATTAATTCCGACAAATATTTAATTGAAATAGAGAATACATTTAAAGCACTATATCCGTTAAACCAATTTCTAAATGAGCTAATATCAGACGTTTAAATTTGAAAATAAAAATACCGTTCCTAATTATTAAAGAACGGTATTTTTAAAATTAGATAAGCCATTCAGTAGCATTAACAAAGAATAACATCTTTTATAGAAAATCAATTGTTGTTTAATACATTCTTTGCTTATTTCGCTTTGTAAAATAGATAAGCGTGAACGATAATAACAAATACATACTACTTGTAAAGCAGTTTGTTACAGAATTACTTTGTAAACTTCCAAGCAACTTGTGTTACCATAATCTTACTCATACAGAAGAGGTTGTGGAAGCAAGTAAACTATTAGCTCTTCATAGCAATCTAAGTTCTATAGAAAAGGAAATACTAATTATATCGGCTTGGTTTCATGATGCAGGACACAGTGTCACTTACGTTGGTCATGAAATAGCTGGTGCAGATCTCGCTAAAGAATTTCTGAAGAAGATTAATTATCCACCGGAAAGAATTCGAGAAGTAATAGCATGTATTATTTGTACACATTATCCTCCCAGGCCACAAAATAAAATACAAAAAATTCTTTGTGATGCAGACATGTTTCATCTTACATTAAATGACTATGAAGAAAGAAGCCTTAAGTTAAAACAAGAAATTGAATCGGTTACCAATTGCAATATTCCTATACAATTCTGGTGCGATAAGAATGTTGAATTCTTAAAAAAACAATGCTATTTCTCTAAATATGGAAAAAAGCTCTTCAGTAAATTAAAAGAATCAAATCTCAATAAGTTCATTTGTGATCATTGTGATTCCTAAGTTATTTTATAAAAAATAGTATAACGTTTATTTTATTCCCCACAACTAAAAACCGAATAACACTATTAAGTTAATATAGATTCATTCCTTTTTCTTGTTTTACTATATTCATAAGATTGTAAACTAAGATCTCGAATATGAAATACCCAACTAAGATCCTTAATCTTTATTTTTTGAGTTACGAATCCTGTTGTAGATAAAAGTAAATGTACTTAAGAGAATGTTGATTTTCTTTTAATAAATATTTAACGGTTGAACTCGTTGATTAACTGCTGATAGCTCTTTTTTTTGACTACATCCATTGCCATTCCAAAATCAGACCGTATGAACACTCGTTATATTCTTATTTTAATCATTTATTTACTTGCTCCTGCAAACAGTTTTGCTAAAAAAAAACCACAATTCCCAGTTTCTAAAATATCCGAATCGCTTAGGACTGATGCTGATGCTATTGTGCGAATAGAATCAAATCATCTGGAATTGATTTCAACAAAAAAAGTTATTTTTAAATACAAAACAGCAATTACCATACTCAACGAAAGTGGTAATCATTATGGAGAAATAGAGTTATACTATGACAAAACAAGGCCACTTAGCGAAATAGTAATTGCAATTTATGATTCAGAAGGTTCGCTTATTGATCGAGTTAAACCAAACGAAATAAAAGATTACAGTGCATCGGGTAACTCTCTTTTTACTGATGGAAGAATTAGATACTACAAGCCAATTCAGAAAAATTACCCCTACACTATCGTTTACTCTTATACACAAATTTATAACAGCTATATTAATCTTAGGGGTTGGTATCCTTACCCTGGATATCGCTGTGCAGTGGAAAAATCTCGATTTTATGTTACAAGCAAGGAAGATAACTTTCGATACAAAACTTATAATTTGGAAATTGAACCTATAATAAACAAGCAAAATGACGGCGCTAGCTATTCGTGGGAATTAAATCAGCTTTCTGCTATCAAAAAAGAACCTCATTCTCCTTCCTTTTATCAAACAGTACCAAAAGTAATTTGTGCTCCTAACGATTTTCAAATGGATAAGATTGATGGACAAATGTCATCTTGGTCCGAATTTGGGAATTGGAGATACACCTTAAATAATGGCAGAGATGAATTGGATCTTGAAAGTCAGGAAAAAATTAAAAATCTGGTTAAGGATTGTAAGACCATTTTTGAAAAGGTTAAAACGATTTATGAATATCTACAAAATAAAACCCGGTACATTAGCATTCAAGTAGGCATTGGAGGCTGGCAAGCTTTTCCAGCTCAAGATGTTGAAGACAAATCGTATGGGGATTGTAAAGCTCTCTCTAATTACATGAAAGCACTTCTTAAAGTTGTTGACATCCCTTCTTATTATACAATCGTTAATGCAGGTAGTAATGCAAATCCAACTGACACAAGCTTTGTCCATAATTTCTCTAACCATGCAATCTTAATGGTTCCCTTAAAAAAGGATAGCATCTGGTTAGAGTGTACTAGCAAAACACAAGCTTGTGGATTTCTAGGTTCGTTCACAGATGACAGAGAAGTGCTATGCATGACTGAAAATGGTGGAAAATTAGTTCATACACCTCGCTATAAAATGTCGGATAACGCTCAAGATCGAACTGCTAATGTTACAATTCTACCAGACGGAAATGCCAAAGCAAAGGTACAAACCAAATATCATGGTATTCAATACGAAAACATAGAATTCTTATATGATATTAGCTTGGAGGAGCAAAAAAAGAAACTTTACAAAAATATTGATTTACCAGATTTTAAAATTAAAGAGGTAAAAATAGCCTGCATAAAAACTAGAATTCCAGAATCTGAATTAGATTTGACTTTAGATATTAGAAACTATGCCTCAAAATCGGGTGATCGATTATTTATTCCATTGAATCTATTGAATCGTTCAAGTTACATTCCTAAAAAAGTAAAAGAAAGAAGAACTTCTATCCTTGGAAGAAGAGAATATTGCGATATAGATAGTATTCATTTTAGCCTACCCGAAGGATTCAAAATTGAAAATCTTCCTGGTAAAAAAATAATAGCATCTGATTTTGGTAATTATAGCTGTGAAGTAATACAAAACGAGCAAGGGATAAGCTATATCCGCAAGGTGGAATTCTTTAAATTTAATTATCCTGCAGACAGATACGAGGATTTTAGAAACTACCGAAAGGCCATTGTTCGAGCAGACAAAGCTAAATTAGTCTTAAAACAAGAAGTGCTATAAACGAAGAATAACAAGCATAAAAAAAGATCAACTCAGTAGAGTTGATCTTTTTTATTATATCTAAATTTATTCCTATTTTTTATTCATAACCGAGGCTCTAAACTCCTTAATTCGTTGTTCTTCCTCTTTATTACAAATCAACAGTACATCATTATCTTCAACTACAATAAAATCATCCAAACCTTGAATAACTACCTTTTTATTAGCAGGCATATTTACAATGCAATTACTAGCCTCAAAAAGATGAACTTCTTCACCAACGACAGTATTTCCTTGTTCACTTCGTTCTCTCTTTTCCCAAAGAGAACCCCAAGTTCCCAAATCAGACCAGCCAAAATCAGCAGGCTGAACGTAAATATTATCTGCCTTTTCCATTACTGCATAATCAATAGAAATATTGATACAAGTTGGAAACATTTCATTAATAAAAGCTTGTTCTTTTTCCGTATTATAAATCTTTACCCCTTTTTGAAAAAGTTCTGCAACTTCTGGCACATAAGATTCAAAAGCATTCAAAATACTCTTTAAAGACCACAAGAAAATCCCCGAGTTCCAAAAATAATTTCCAGCAGTTAAATATTCCTTCGCAGTTTCCAAATTAGGCTTTTCTTTAAAAGCTGCAACTTTACATACTCCACCAGCCACAGATGGTATGGTAGGCATTGTTTCATATGAATTGCCTTCCGATCCTATTTGAACATTTTTAGCATTCATCATTACCTCGTTGCTGGCTTGTATGTAGCCATATCCTGTTTCTGGACGATGAGCTTGAATTCCCAAAGTCAATAAAGTCTCATTCTTAGCCGTAAAATCTAGTCCATCTTTAACAATACGGATAAATTCTCCCTCATTTGTAATTAAATGATCCGAAGGTGCTACAACCATATTTGCTTCAGGATTTAAGCCTTTAATTTTGTATGCAGCGTAAGCAATACAAGGAGCTGTATTTCTCATACAAGGCTCTAACAGAATATTACTTTCTAATAACTCCGGACATTGTTGTGCAACCAATTGCTTGTATTTTTCCGAAGTAACTATTAATATATTTTTGGCAGGAGCAATCGTGTTAAAACGAGCTACTGTTTGCTGTAGTAATGTTTTTCCTATTCCCAAAACATCTAAAAATTGCTTTGGCTTCTCTTCTGTACTCATTGGCCAAAAACGAGAACCTACTCCTCCGGCCATAATTACGATATAATTATTCTTATTCATTCAATATGTTTATCAAATAAAAATTCCCATCTATTTGGAAAAGGATTGGATTATTCTTTAATATTCAGGAAGTAAGAAAGAAACACGAACACCTCCATCTGCCAAATTATCAACATCAACATTAGCTTTGTGCAGATCCATTACTAATTTCACAACCACTAAACCTGCTGTAAAACGATTAAAATCTTCTCTACGTTCCTCTTTGTTCAATTCAAAAAAGTGGAAAGTATAATTTACTTCAGCTGGCGAAAACTGTACGCCAGAATCCTGAACAAAAACTTTTACGGCCGATCCTTCTAAAGCCGCTCCAACAAAAACTTCCGAACGAGGAGGTGCATTGGTCACCGCATTTTCAATCACCTTCTCCATGCTGATCCCAAACAATTTCTGATCCCCTTTTATAATATAGTTCTTAGGAATATCAACTTTAAGCTTCACTTTACGTTCCGAAATAAGTGGCTTTAACTTTTCAACAGTCTCTTTTACCGTCTCGTGTACCGATATCCCCAACAACTTCATTTCATAACGATCGAATCGAAGAGCAGAAAGCAATAAGGCCATATCCGAAACACCAATTAATTTTTCGCAAGCTTGAATAATAAAGCGAACATATTTCAAATTGGTTTTATTCTTTATCGAATACTCCAACATCTCTGCAAAACCAACAATCCCATTTAATGGCTCACGCAATTCTGTAGACATTAAAGACAAGAAATCATTCTTAGCATCTTCTAGAGTTGACAATTGGTGATTTGCATGTTCTAAACTGCGATTCGATTCTTCCAATTCCATGGTGCGAGCCGCTACTCTTTCCTCCAATTCGAGGTTCATCAGTTTTAATTTCTGATTTTTAAACTGCAAATCAAGATGAGTATTCACTCTGGCAACTAGCTCTTGTGGATTAAATGGTTTCGTTACATAGTCTTGTGCACCAGTATCAAAACCTTTAATAATGGCTTCTTCATCTACTCTTGCTGTCAAAAATATAACAGGAACATCCTTCGTTTTCTCTTTTGATTTTAGGTACTCACAAACCTCGTAACCATCCATTTCTGGCATCATGATGTCTAGTAAGATTAAATCAAAACTTTTCGCAATACACAATGAAATAGCATCTTTGCCATTCAAAGCAGAGGTAATTTCATAAGATGAATCGGAAAGGATGGATTGTAAAACTTTAATGTTATCGGGGATATCATCAACGATCAAAATCTGATGTTTTTTCATTTCCTGTAAATTTAGATGTAGTCAAGTAGTCATTAATAAAAAAGTAAGAATCTGTAGAATTATACTGTACATCATCTTACCATTGCAATGTCTAAATATAACACATAATTTAATACATAGAAACCCAAATTATGATTTTTTTTCTATTTGCCTTTTCTTGGTTCTAAGTCGAATTTAACGCCACTTTACAAGTGGTAAATTTCCCCTTGAATTCATTAATAAAAAGTTTATCCTTAAAAATAACAATATTCTCTTTGTTCAATCAAAATTTCAACTTCGCCTCAATGCAATCATAACTTGATTCGTAAAATTATTCAACATAAATGAACTTAAATTTTTTTGAATAATACAATCACATTATCTTGCAACGTTTTTCACATTAACTATAATAGAATAGCTTTTATAACGTTTCCATTAAGTAAAATGTGATGCGTTTTGGTCGAATACAGAAATCAATTTTAGATTATAAAAAATCAAATTATAAAGAAATGAAGTTTAAAAGTTTATTACTGATCCTCTTACTTGCAATTACTAGCTTAGTCAGTGCACAAAAAAAAGTAGAATATGAAGTTGGTCTTTCTTCTTCTTTTGCCGCGAAAGAGGAAATCCCATTTTGGTTGCATTCCAACAAAAATGGATTGGTACCAAATAAAAGTTATGCCATGAGTGATTTCTCATTGGGAATGGATTTTAGTGAAATTTCAGTTTCCGCAATTGATTTTATGTGGGAAACCAGTGCTGTTGCCTATACTGGGGATGAATCAAAATTCATTTTAGACAAACTGTATTTAGGATTAAAATGGAAAATCTTCCAATTCTCCTTGGGGCAAAAATACGATGCAATTGCTTTTGATGGATTATCATCCAGCAACGGAAACCTACTTTACTCCAACAATGCCAGATCCTATCCAAAATATGAAATCTCTGTTCCAGAGTGGACAGCAATTCCTTTCACAAAAGGGATCATCTCCTTCAAGGGTTTACTTTCTGATGGGATCACTACCGACAATCGTTATATAGACCATGCCCTGGTTCATCACAAAAACTTATTTGTTCGCCTATTTAAAGATGAAAAATTCAGTGTAAGTGGAGGAATTGAGCAGTATGCCCAATGGTCTGGTAAACATCCTGACAGAGGAAGTATATCTCATTCTCTTGATAAATATTTAAATGTATTCACAGGCTCTGGCGACGATGATGCAACATTTGATAATGATGCCTACCGTTTGGGAAACCACATTGGATCGTATCATTTGGATGCCTATTACAATGCCGATCATTTTAGCTTGACCGCTTATTACCGTTCAATTTTCGAAGATGGATCGGGAAGAAAATCAGAAAATAGACCTGATGGCTTGTACGGATTGTTTTACAAAAATAAAAATGAAGAAAATCCTTTTATTCAATCAGCCTTAGTCGAACTTTATCATACCACTGATCAATCCGGCAGCCTACATGGCACCATCGATGGGGTAAAGTATAGAGGCTTGGATAGTTATTTTAATCATAGCGAATACAAATCAGGATGGACCCATTATGGAAGGACAATAGGTTCCCCATTGTTTACCAATGGAAAAAGAGATGGGCATGCTTTAGTTATTAACAATCGATTCAAGGCAGTTCATTTAGGAGTAAGAGGATTTATTGGTTCTTTTATTCCATATAAAACCTATTTCACTTATTCTAAAAATTATGGAACCTATCAAACTCCATTTGAATCAACGCTGAATCAATTTTCCGGATTAGTAGAGCTAAGGGTTCCCTCAAAAAAGATTCCTTTCCATATTGATTTGGCTTGTGCAATTGATAAAGGAGAATTGCTGAAGGACAATATTGGTTTTTTTATCCGATTATCTAAAACCGGTTTGTTTAGGTAAACACAAGCTTCAAGATCCAAGGAAGGAAAGGAGAAATAAAATCCAAAAAAAACAAGCTCCAAGTTCCAAAAAAGGAAGAAAGAAAGAGAAAAGGTAAAAAGAAAGGAAAAAGAAAGCATATTTTTGCAAAGGATTTCGAACAAAATTACAGGATTCTTTCAGCTCAAATGAGAACAAAATTTCCATAAAGGCATCATTATCTTCCATTAGAATTAAAAGTTGGCAGCTTTGACAGCTTGCCCTGAGTATTATTTTGTTTACTTTTACATTTAATTATTACACTACTACTACAAATTTTATTACCAATGGAAAATTTACCAAAGGAGATAGCCGATGCTATCAAAAGCGGCTTGGAAGATTCGCAATTAATTCAAATGGCAAACAGCCTACTTGAAAAAGGTGATCAGGAAAATGCCGCAAGAGTATTGGAATTTTGTATTTAAAAAAATCCTGTACGAACAAACTCCCCTTTGGATAACAAATCTAAAGGGGATTTTTGTTTTTACACAGTTTGATTCTTCAAAACCACTGGCTAAAGCCGAGTAGCAATTCAAAGGTCAGGAGATATTTTTGGGTCTCGTTAAAATCAGGCATAGATTTTAGTCAAGCGAAAAAGGAAGTATTTTACAATCGTCCCTTTGTTATCACTTTTATCTCGAGCCTGAAGAGCTCAGGTTAGTCCAGGGTAAATGAGCACAGCAACTGCCACCCTAGGATATTATTGTGGCAGTAGGTACCCGCGCAGGTAAAAAAACATTTGGAAAGCAATTCGTTTTTGCGTCGGATTAGCGAAAGGTAGATCGTCCTTGATTGAAAAGTAGAAATCCGAATATTAGGTCGGTCTAGGTAATTCGTGAATCAAAACGTGTTTTTAGGATACTTTTGGCTGCTAAGGATTTTCAATAAAAGGAGTGAACCTCGTTATTTTTACTTGTCCTTTAGCCGGACGGGCTTCTACTTTTTCCTTGGATGAAAAAGTAGACAAAAAATCATTGACAACATCCTCAATCACCCGTCGCTAGTTCGATTGCTAAACGGGTCCCGATCTCCGGACTCAATGTCAAATCCAAATCCTAGAAAGTTTACCTTCTTGCATATTAAAAGCTTTATTTTATGAAGGTTTCGTGAGTTGAGATATGGTATTAGCTCCTAAGATGTGTCCTGTTTTGATAAATAGTAGTTTTTTAGAAAACCTCACCGTTAATTTATCTTCTTGAGAAGAAGGGGCTAGGGAATGAGGTTAATAAGAATCAGTCATTTGGATCTATCCATAGTTGATGATCAAAACTCTCAAGGATGTCATCGGATAAAAACAAGGCTAAATTGAATCTTCGTTTGAGTTATTCATGAGCTGAAAAAATAGTTAATTAAAATCTTAGACCTAACTTTTGCTACTGATCCCAATTCAATCTTTTTCCTTATTCCAGCTCTGCTGGTTCCGAGAATCGGAATTCTACTTGAATCTTCGAACTCCACTTTCTGGTTCTTTCAAGCCACTGGCTAAAGCCAAGTGACTATTCCCTACT
>JADGFH010000850.1:397-2655 GCA_016743925.1 Labilibaculum sp. | reverse complement strand
ATTCCATACAGTATTATTCCTTCGTGGAAAAAAATGTTGAAAGAGGATGGAATTGTATATTCTGAGAATATATCCTTAATGCCTGATGACATAAAAGGTATTTTGGAGCCGCAAGGGATTAATTCGATAATTGTATTGCCTCTTGTCATATCAGGTAAAATCTTTGGCTTTATTGGATTTGATGAATGTAGTCCAAATTATAAATGGTCAAAATCAAAAATAGAACTTCTTAAAACCATTAGTAACATTATTTCTACTTCATTTTTACGTAATAAAGTACAGACGGATTTAGTTATTAGTGAGAAGGAGAATAGAGGAATAATAGATTCAATACCTGATGAAATTCTACGACTTAATAGGAACGGTGAAGTTAGTTCCTATAAATTGAAATCTGAAGATAGTTTATTTTCGAAACTGGAAAATGAATCTTGTAATTCGCTTCAGGATGCTTTGGATGATGATTTGAGTAATTCGTTTATATCAGGTGTTGAAGAATGTATTGTAAAAGGAGAGTTTCAATTTAACTTTAGTAGTTTAAATTGGGATAAAATGGAATATTCAGAGGCTCGATTTGTTAAGTTGAATTCCTCGGAAGTATTGGTGATAATTAGAAATGTTACCGAAATTAAGGAAAATGAAAAGCTGTTGCAAATATCAAAGAATAAGGCAGAACAAGCTTCTAAGGCAAAGTCGGAGTTCTTAGCGAATGTTTCGCATGAAATTAGAACTCCTATGAATGCAATTTTGGGTTTTAGTGAGTGGTTGCATTCAAATGTTGAAAATCCACAGCATAAAAATTATTTACATACGATTCTGACAAGTGGGCGTAATCTTTTGGCACTGATTAACGATATACTTGATCTTTCTAAGATTGAATCTGGGAAAATGAATATTGAATTGGAACCAATGCAATGTTCTGTTATTGTAAATCAAATTAAACAAGTATTTAAGCAAAAGTTAGAACTTAAAAACCTTGCTTTTAATATCACGATTGATAATTCTGTGCCAAATTACATATACATGGATGAGGTTCGGTTTTATCAGATTTTATTTAATCTTGTTGGTAATGCGATAAAATTTACGGCAAAAGGATACATCCATATTTCTGTAATGGCGGCTAAAACTTCCGATTCAAATTCGATTAATTTGTTTATTAATGTAGAAGATACTGGTATTGGGATTAAAGAAGATCAGCAAGAAAATATATTTAAAGCATTTACACAACAAAGCGGACAGAGTAACAGATATTATGAAGGTACTGGTTTAGGTCTTACGATAATTGGAGGGCTATTAAAAAAACTTGATGGAGAAGTTTCTTTAATTAGCGAAGTTGGCAAAGGTTCTAAGTTTACGGTTAAATTTAGAAATGTGAAGATTGCTGAAATTAATGCTGTAGAAGATCTGCAAAAGAGTGATTTATATAATTTTACTTTAAAGCCATGTAAGATTTTAATTGTTGATGATTTGAAGTTTAATATCTTGGTGCTAAAGAGAATTATTCAATCAGAGGGAGTTACTTTTATGGAGGCTGAACATGGAGAAGAGGCTCTTGAGGTGATGGAATCAGAACAGCCTGATATTGTTTTTATGGATATTCGTATGCCAGGAATGAATGGATATGATGCCACTGAGATAATTAAAAAGAATCCCGATTGGAATCACATTCCAGTTGTAGCTTTTACTGCTTCTGTTGTAAATGAAGAGCTAGATCGTGTGCGAGAACTTTTTGATGAATTCTTGCAAAAACCTGTTTTTAGAAAAGATGTTTTTGCAGTACTTAAAAAATTCCTTCCAATAAATGAATTAAATGAAGAGGAAGAAGAAGAGAATGAGAATGAAGAGTTGATGTCTGATGAATGCAGGGCTAAACTACCTGAACTTATTAAGGAATTAGAAAATGGATTTATTAACGAATGGCAAAAGATTAAAAATGATTTAATTATTTATGAGATAGAAGAATTTAGCCAAAGTTTGTCTGTTTTTGCATTTAAGAAATCTTGCTATATTCTAGATAAATATTGTAGCGAATTAGACTTATCTATACAATCATTTGATATAGAGCTGATTGAGGATAGGTTGAATCGATTCAATGTGCTAATAGAGGATTTAAAAGAACAACTAAAGTAAATAATTTGATACAGTAAATTGAAACCTCTCGATAGTTATTGCGAGGTTTTTTTAGCCTTAAGAATTATATCGATAAAGAATTTTGTATATTAGAATTGATACCACTTGTTAAAAATCCCTTAATTGTCTGT
>JADGFH010000850.1:0-387 GCA_016743925.1 Labilibaculum sp. | reverse complement strand
ACTTTAGCAGATCAAAATATCAAATCATGAAGTTAGATCAATTGAAATTAAATATAGATGAAATTCCATTCAAGAATTCGTTAAGTTTTCTGCCTTTAATTAACATGTTGAGGGAAGAGAAAAAGAATGGCTTTAATTTACAGGCAGAATCTATATTGCGTGTTGTAGAGGGAAATACCTCATTATTGAAAGCCGATTTTAACATTAAAGACGTCGAGAAGTATGAAAAAGAGATTCATGCCTTAATGTCTTACTTTTTTACTCCAACGCAATACAAAAATGATATTGGTGTTGCATCAAGTCCTTTCGATGACCATAATTTTTATTTCACTCCAAACTATTTAAAAGTTTATGGTGACGAGAATATAGAAATAGAGATGGTTGAAC
>JADGFH010000085.1 GCA_016743925.1 Labilibaculum sp. | reverse complement strand
GTTGCAACCTACCTTGAAGAAGCTGAAAAATCAAATATCAACTTGTTCATCTAAATAAAATTAAACAAGAAGAAAGGGTTGTTTCATAATTTGAAACAGCCCTTTTATTAATATTAAACTAGATCTTAAATCTCAATCCTAATCTTTTGAGAATCAGAATTTATCCATTTGATTATCATTACTTAAACAAATTAATTTTATTTAATACCAAGTCAATAAATCAATTCTATTTTTTGGACTTTACCGCTATTTTTTTGTAATTTGAGTCTTACCATTTTTCATGAGTTATTCGAAATCTTTTTGAACTGATCCCTACTCTCTCCATTTTTGACAAATTTAAAAATATTATAGTTTCAATTGCCTTCAACCTTAATCGGAAATCTAAAAACTCAACTGGGTAATTGAGAACATGTTTTAGTGCAAATCTAATATTACTCTCAAACCAAGGAGGATTATTAGTGGTTAGTGGTTAACCGAAATAGCAGAGCTTTTCCAGTCCCTTTATTTGAAAAACTCTGCTATTTCCCTATTTCAACGTCTTCTTCATCTTGATTTTCAAAATATTCTTCCTCAAATCTCTCCTCTTTTGATTTTCTAAGGCGTAAATACACCAAGCCCATAACACTTAAAAACCCAAATACTTTTACATACTGCTTAAATAACGCTCTTGATTGAGCAGTCCAATCTGCAGTCAACTCTGGCATCCCATTTACAACTAAAACGGTACAGATAGAAATCAGTAAAATAAAAAGTAAGAGTATTGTGATTGTTTTTTTATTCATAATAACTAAAATTTAATACATTCAGAATGATTTTTGAACTGCCAAGGTAAGCAATTCTGCTACGAAATTCATCTCAACATCTATCAGTCTATGTATAAATCAAACTGAAAATTAAAGATTCTAATTTTATTTTTTCATGAATGTAGAATTTCATATATTTAGATATCTAGATTTAAACTATTAACCAAATTAATTAACACATGATTGATAAGATTAGTACTCTTGGTGGTTACATCCATGAATACCAAAAGAGTGTCGAAAATCCAGAAGCTTTTTGGAGTCGAATTGCAGAAAGTTTTTTTTGGAGAAAAAAATGGGATAAGATATTAGATTGGAATTTTTCTGAACCTAGAATCAATTGGTTTGTTAACGGAAAAATGAACATTACCGAAAATATTTTTGAAAGGCACTTATTTACTCGTGGAAATCAGCCAGCAATTATATGGGAACCAAATGATCCTAAAGATGATAACAGAGTATTAACTTATCATGAATTATTTGTAGAAGTTCAAAAATTTGCCAATGTGTTGCTTAGCTTGGGAATTAAAAAAGGTGATCGAATAGCAATTTATATGCCTATGATTCCTGAACTAGCAATTGCCATGTTAGCATGTGCAAGAATTGGAGCCATTCATTCGATTGTTTTTGCAGGTTTTTCATCAAACTCTTTAGCCGATCGAATTATTGATGCAGAAGCTAAATTGGTTATCACATCAGATGGTGGTTATCGAGGCAATAAAACAATCCCAATTAAAGATATTGTTGATGAAGCTGTAGCAACTTGCCCTACTATTGAAAAAGTAATTGTTGTACAACGCACCAATACGAAGATTGCATTTAACGATAAAATAGATCTTTGGTGGCACGAATGTATGGCCAGTTCAGAAGAAGAGAATCAGGCTGAATTAATGGATGCAGAAGATAACTTATTCATCCTATACACGTCAGGATCTACTGATAAACCAAAAGGAATAGTGCACACATGTGGTGGTTATATGGTATATTCAGCTTATACTTTTAAAAATGTATTTCAGTACAGCGATGGAGATATTTATTTTTGCTCCGCCGATATTGGCTGGATTACTGGTCATTCCTATATTGTTTATGGTCCTTTATTAAATGGCGCAACAACAATGATGTTTGAAGGAATACCAACCTATCCTGACGCAGGAAGATATTGGGACATTGTAAATAAATACGAGGTTGCTCAATTTTACACAGCTCCTACCGCCATACGCTCCTTAATGTCGATGGGACAAGAATATGTCGAAAATAAGGATTTATCCTCGTTAAAAGTATTAGGAACTGTTGGAGAACCGATTAACGAAGAAGCATGGCACTGGTATCACGATCATGTTGGAAAAAATCGTTGCCCGATTGTAGATACTTGGTGGCAAACCGAAACTGGAGGCATTTCAATTAGCCCTATAGCTGGAGTAATTCCAACAAAACCAGGATTTGCAACCTTACCTCAGCCAGGTATTCAACCCATTATTGTTGATGGTGAAGGAAAAGAATTATCGGGGAAAAGTGTAGAAGGAAATTTATGTATCAAATATCCATGGCCAGGAATGCTACGAACCATTTGGGGAGATCATGAACGATTTAAGAAAACCTACTTTAGTACTTTCGACAATCTATATTTTTCTGGAGATGGTGTAAAACGAGATGAAGATGGCTACTATCGTATTCTGGGAAGAGTTGATGATGTTATCAACGTATCTGGACATCGTATGGGAACGGCTGAAGTCGAAAATGCAATTAATGAGCATCCATTGGTAAATGAATCTGCTGTGGTAGGCTTTCCTCACGATATAAAAGGTCAAGGAATTTATGCCTTCGTAGTTTGTGGTGAATTATCAACTGGTGGTGAAGAAGGTATTAAGACAAGTATCCGCAAAGGTGTAACTAAAATAATTGGGCCGATTGCCAAGCCAGACAGAATCCTTTTGGTTAAAGGATTACCTAAGACCAGATCGGGTAAAATTATGCGACGAATTTTAAGAAAAATTGCCCAAGGAGACTACGATAATTTTGGGGATATATCAACCCTATTAGACACCTCAGTAGTTGAAGAAATAATAAACGGAGCATTGGAAGATGTGAAACAATAGAAAATTAAAAGGTTATCAATACGATAACCTTTTTTTTATCAAGTTTCACATCTATTAATAGCAAATCTAGTCGCAATTGATTATTTTGATTTTAAAGTTAAAACACCCTAATCACTCAACCTTTAATCAATGAAAAAAATATTTTTAATTTTTCTACTGCTTGTTCCTTTTTGTGTATTATCTCAAAGCCAGTGGTATAATTTACAGCTTCCAGCACAAGGATATAGTGTGCAATTTCCATCAGTTCCAACTGCAAGCGACCAAACAATTCCATCGGAAATTGGCCCATTACATATGAAAATGCAAATGCTCGATCAATCGAAAGATAATAGCAAATCAAACATGCTATATCTAGCGAACCATACCATTTATCCTAACAAGTACGAAGCATTTAAGGATACTGCAAACTTATCAGTATTCTACAAGGAAGCAATTAACGGAGCCGTAACAAATGTAAATGGAAAGCTACTTACAGAAAAAGACATATTCTACAAAGAATATCCTGGTAAGGAAATAAAGATTGATTATGGGAATGGCTACGCAATCATTACAGCCCGAATGTTTCTAATTGGTTACGATATGTATATGATACAAACCATTACTGAAACAGCCAAAGATGATAATAAGGAAATGGATAATTTTTTTGACTCTTTTGAATTAATTGAAAAGACTAAACAAACACTTATGAAAAAAGAATTTCTTGGTTTAAGAACTACTATTTATAAAGTGAGCGACTTAAATAAGGCAAAAGAATGGTATGAAAAAGCATTCAATACAAAAGCTTATTTTGACGAAGATTTTTACGTAGGAATTAATATTGGAGGTTACGAATTAGGCTTGTTGCCCGATCCAAATCCATCAACACCTAAAACGGAAAATGTTGTTGCATATTGGGGAGTTGATGACATCAACAAAACATATTCTCATTTAATTGAATCTGGTGCTGTAGCTCATGAAGAACCAACTAATGTTGGTGGTGAGTTAATGGTTGCAAGTGTTAAAGATCCTTGGGGAAATGCAATAGGTATTATTTACAATCCACATTTTAAATTACCATAACAAATGAAAATAGGAATAGCTTTAGGCGGTGGTGGCGTTAGAGGATTTGCTCATCTTGGCGTACTTAAGGCACTAGAAGAAAAAGGAATTCGTCCTGACATAATCTCTGGTGTTAGTGCTGGTGCTTTGGTGGGAGCATTTATTGCCTCGGGCTATACTTATGAAAAAACTTTAAAGATTCTTCAGAATAAAAGTTTAATGGCATATTCCAAATTACAATATCCTAAATACGGATTATTTAGCTTGGATGGTTTAAAAAAGGATATTCAGAAATACATTAAAATAAAAAGAATTGAAAAATTAAAAATTCCAATGTTTATTACAGTTTCTAATTTAAACGATGGAAGAGTAGAATACGTTAAAGAAGGAGATTTAACGACCTATTTATTAGCTTCAGCGAGTATACCAGTACTGTTTTCACCTGTCCTTATTGATGGTAAATTGTATTCGGATGGAGGTTTATTTGACAACCTCCCTATATCTCCTCTTTTGCATAAATGCGATGTTATTATAGGTGTAAATGTAAGTCCTGTTCAGAAAATAGAGAAATTCGACAACTTGGTTCAGGTTGCCTCCCGAACATTCCAATTGGGTGTACATTCCAACATTATTAGACACAAAGACAAGTGTGCCCTTTTTATTGAACCAACGGGCCTTAGAGAATACGAAATATTAAATGACAATCACGCGAAAGATATTTTTGATCTAGGCTATAATTACACTAAAAATATGGATATAAAGCCTTTTGAATAGAAGGCTTAAAACGGGTTCAATTGCAATACTTGAAAAATTAATCATATAAAAAGAGGAACCATTTAATAGTTCCTCTTTTATTGTATTTTAATCGTGTTTTTAATTCGAATATAATGCTCGAAAGAATAAGTTTCTAGTTCAAACTTATTTTAATCTTAATAAATCTGGAAAAGTTGCTGTTAGATCAAGTTCATCGTCCATTTCTTTTTGCAAATTAATTAACGCTACAAAAAGTTCTTTTACTTTCGAGTGGTATTTTGATTTTTCTGCAAGATCAGTTATTTCAAGTGGATCTTTTTTAAGATTAAAGAGCAACATCTTTTTAGCTTCAGGATAGACAATCAACTTATACCCATCCTTGCGAATCATACGCTGCTGATTAGTGTAGCAACCATAAATAGCATCATAAACACTTTTCTTTTGCTTACCATGTGCCATACTCATCAAACTACTAAATTCCACATAAGTTGGTTTTTCAGCTCCAGCTAATTCGAGTGCTGAAGGCATAATATCTTGCAAATAAACATCCATGTCGCGTTTCTTATTTTTAGGTAAATCTGGCCCAATGACGATTAGCGGTGCACGGACACTGTGGTCGTACATACTTTGTTTGCCCATTAAACCATGATTACCACAAGCCAGACCGTGATCGGCTGTATAGAAAATGTAGGTATTATCTTTTTCTCCTGACTTTTCAAGGGCATCTAATATTCGACCTATTTGCTGATCAAGATGCGTAATGATGGCATAATATTCCTGACGATTTACTTTTACAGCGTATCCTGTTCGTGGAAATGGGGCTAATTTTTCATCACGAAGTTTTTTACTACAGCCCATTTCGTCTTTATAAGGATATTCTGGTAGAAATGTTTCAGGTATCGAAATATTCTCAAGTGGGTACATGTCAACAAATTCCTTAGGCGACTGACGGGGATCATGTGGTGCATTAAAGGCCAGATACATAAAGAAAGGATTATCCTTCTGTTTTGCCTGTCCGATAAAGTCTATAGCTTCATCACCTAATACTTCGCTCCAGTGTTTATCACCTTTCCAAAATCCTTTAAATTTCTTATCCCAAGGTTTCCAAGTATCGTCATTTTTGCTCAAAGGTCGGTTATAACCCTCAGGTGTTTGGTTCGGCATGCCGGGACGTTCGCTCCCCACTGTTTGAAAGCATTCTTCCACATTTGCTTTAACGTGCCACTTACCTGTCATATAAGTGTCGTAGCCTGCCTTTTTCATCAAGTTTCCCCACATTTGAGGTACCACTTCTGGTGATTTCAATTTAGGCTCCAAGTTTTTAGCACGCCACACAAAACGACCGGTATTTATCATGCAACGCGAAGCTACACATACAGCACCATGCCAAGCACCCATATTGTAAGCATGGGTAAAGGTGACGCCATCTTCCACCATTTTATCAAGATTAGGCGTAATAATTTCTTTATTACCTAAGGCATTAATTGTATTATAACATTGGTCATCTGCAAAGAGAAAGATGATATTTGGCTTTTTTACTTTTTTATCTCCAGCATTACATGATACACTCATGATCATTATGAAAAATCCTAAAATAAGTATTAAATTCTGACGCATTATTAATGTTTTTTAGTTAATTGCTTTTTATTATTTACAACTTTATTAAACTCTTTTTCAGTGGCTAATGGTCGCATATTTTTCAAACACCTATGTGATTTAGCCGATTTTTTATTAAAAGATTCGATAGGAATATCGTACAAACTCTTGGCGAGTTTCTGGTATGTTGGATTATTATCTTCCTCAGGAATATCTTTTAAAATTAACCTAAACTTAGATAGTACTTCCTTCATTTTATTATCCAAAATCAAGTTTTGTATTTCGTATGGATCATTATTCATATCAAATAGACGATTGATCCGTCCAAGTGTATCCACATAAACCTTATAATTTTCATCACGAATAATCCGGTCTCTATATGAAAAATAGTTTTTCACTCTACCTTCAGAGCTAATTTGAGCCTGATGACTTCCCATGGAAAGAACCCAATTTCTCGAACCATCTTTAACCTTGCCTGTAATAACATCGGCAAAGGATTTTCCATCAATACAATACCCACTTTCATCCTCCACTCCTGCCAAATCGAGCAATGTTGGATAAATGTCGGTAAAATCAACTAAAGCATCCGATTCAATTGCTTTCAGCTTGCCTGGGCCTGCAATAATAAAAGGCGCATTAATTCCATTCTCGGTCAGGTAGGTTTTTCCACCTCTAATGTATACACCGTTTCTTTTTCCAATCATCGATCCACTTGTTCCATTATCAGTTGTAAAAATCAGATAGGTATTATCCCTGATGCCAAGTTGGTCCAATGATTTTACTATTTTGCCTACGATAAAATCAGTATACCTCACCATTGCTTGATGTTTCTCGTAATTAGATTCAACATTTAGTTCGTGAGGCGTATGTACAAATGGACCATGCGTTAAAACCATTGGGTAGTAAATACACATGGGTTCCTTTTTATTCGCCTTCATAAAATCGATGATGAAATCAGAGTAAATATCAGGACCAAATTTATCTTTATACGTTTTACTGCCTGCTTTGGTGTGGATGTATGGATCCCAATAACGTTTTGAACTTGGAGCGTTATCACTTTCATAACCTGTCCACATGCAATATTCATCAAAACCGGCATTCACCATAGCTTCTGGTTCCAAACGAAAATCATTTACTTGCCATTTACCAGCAACACAGGTTTTGTAACCATTTTTACACAATTCTTTTGCAAATGAAGGATTCTTTTCAGCATCATATTTGGCACCATGACCCCATCTAGGTACATCATAATGGTTTATCCAACCATTTTTATATGGATATTGCCCAGTCATTAATGCAACGCGGCTTGGCGTACATTGCGGCATAGAATAGACCTTGTTGAATTTAATTCCTTCCGCTGCCACCTTATCAATATTAGGTGTTTCAACTTCAGAGGCACCATAACTTGATATCCATTCTTTACCAAGGTCATCCACCAAAATAAAGATGAAATTGGGCTGCTTATTTTTTGCGTTTATTACACTTCCTAAAAAAATAAGAAGTAATAATAATGTATATTTTTTCATTGTGTTACAATTGGTGTTTTATAATATCTATCTGAAAATTTCACAGTAACGATTATTTCTTTTTAGGAAATGGTTTTAACGGATCAATCCACTTTTGTTCCAATTTATTGAATGACTCCTTTCCATACTCATTCCCTTCAAAACTAGAGCGACAAGATTTAATAAATTCCAATATTCCAGTTTTCATCTCAGTGGAAACATCGTTCGGTTCCTTTTTAATTATATTCCTTTCTTCGTAAGGATCATTAAGGATATCATACAATTCGAATTCACCATTTACTGCATATAGTTTGTACTGATTGTCAGAATAGCTTACTTGATTTTTTATGCAGAAACCAATAGGATTAGGACGTTGTTTCATTTTTCCTTCTAATAAAGAAACTAGACTAATCCCATCCAACTCATTAAGTGCATTTTTCTTGTTGATATCCAAAATGTCCATAATTGTTGGTAAATAATCTGAAGTAACGCAAGGTATGTCAGTTTGGAATCCGCTTTTAACCTTATCAGGCCAAACCATTAATCCAGGAACACGTACACCACCCTCATGTAAAGAACGCTTTCGTTCGCGAAATCCAGCTGTAATACCAGGATTACCAGATTCTGGACCATTATCACTACAAAACCAAATCATGGTATTTTCATCTGCTCCTTTTTCTTTCAGATAAGCTCGTAATCGCCCAATCTGCTCGTCCATTTCGGTAATACAACCCGCATAATTGCGCATCAACAGTCCTTGATCTTTATACATTTTTTGATATTTTGGACCAGCCACACAAGGCATGTGAGGTGTATGAAACCAAACCACCGCTAAAAACGGATCATTATCCGTCGTTGCCTGATCAATAAAAGGCAGAACTCGATCCATAATCACACGGCTATCGTCACCATCCAGATTATCTGCTACTTTATTGCCCTTGATATCCCAATAATAAGTTCCATAAGATTTGTAAACTTCTCCGTCTTTAAGATAATCCCAGCCTTCACGCTTGAATCTTTCAACAGGCTTTTTCATTGGATCGTAAGTGGGTACTTTCGACTCCGTTACAAACGCTACATTATAGCCATGTTGTGCAGGTGGATTGTATTCTTTTATATTCTCAGACCTACCTCGGTTAGCATCCTTCTCTTTGGTAGTAAGTGTGCCTAAATGCCACTTACCAAAATGGCCAGTGGTATAGCCTTCTTTTTTTAGCA
Organism: Labilibaculum sp.; assembly: GCA_016743925.1. Taxonomy (GTDB): domain Bacteria; phylum Bacteroidota; class Bacteroidia; order Bacteroidales; family Marinifilaceae; genus Labilibaculum. Next base: position 3,729 of record JADGFH010000085.1, on the reverse strand, counting down.
GCTCCGGCATCGTCACCTCTTCTGGCCGTAAAATCCCTTGATTAGCATGGAATACACCCGTACGATATGGGTTGCGTCCGGTTAACACACTAGCCCGTGTAGGCGAACAAACAGCTGAGGCAGCATAGAAACGATTAAACTGGACCCCTTCCTTAGCCATTTCGTCGAGAAAAGGGGTTTTAATAACTGGGTTTCCATTATAACCGGTATCTCCCCAACCTAAATCATCAGCCATTATTAATATAACATTAGGCTTATCTTTTTTTTGCTTTTTAGCTGAAAGTACATATGTATTAAAAGTGATAAGAAATGACGCAATGGTCATTATTTTGATGCTTCTTTTTAATGCGATGTGCAAGTTGTTCATCTGGAATAAGGTTTTTAGTTCTTATTCAAAAGTATAGTCCATCGCTATAAACTGCTATTTTTTAGGACCTAAAAGAGTGTCCCTAAATTGAGACAGAAAAAAAACTACTTTTTATTTAAGTTTTTTGCATACTGAGCTGGTGTGGTACCTTTTTCATTTTTAAAGAATCGATAAAAAGATGATTTGGAAGAAAACCCACATTTTTCGGAAAGCGCCAGAAGAGTCATAATTTTATTTTCGTTGTTCTCTAAACATTTAATAAATTCTTCTACCCGGTATTTATTCACATATTCGTAAAACCGTATTTGTAAAAAATCATTTAATACCTGTGATAATTTTACAGAATTGATACCAACCAAATCGGCCAGTTGATTAACGGATAGATCGGGATCGAGGTAAGGTTTTTGGTCATTCATTAATTGATTGAGCTGTTCAATAATCTCAGAAGAGGTATCTGATGACAGCTTTGAGAACATGTATTTCTCATTTTTAGGTTGTTGCTTTCTCGATTTATTAATATGGTAATAGGTGATGCCGACAATCAGAAGTATTAAAAAGGTGATAAGCGACCGACGTAAAATCGCAGAACTAACAGTAATTGGTATCTGTATAATATTATCTGCTATATCCTGTGTAGAAACAGTTCGTAACATTAAAATGTAATCACCAGATGAGATATCTTTTAGGCTCAATTCTCTATCTCTGGTATAGGTCCATTCAGAATCGCGACCTTCAAGTTTCCACGCAAAAACTTGTTTGTTGGGCGATAGTAAACTGGAGGAGCCAAAACTTACTTGCAATTGTTCAATGCTTCCGTATTCCTTAATTCCGGTTAATATAGAATCAGTGGCATTAATCAAATTACCATCCACTTCTATAAAGTGTATTAGTACTCTGGCATTTGGTACACTTAGGTCTCTTTGCCTGAAATAATTGACACCATTCGCACTTCCAAAATAATAGGTATTAGAAATCGTATCTTTATAATAACCATTTCGGTTATATTTTTCACTAACCAAACCTTCAGTAAAAGCATAAGGTGTGAATTGATGGATACTTTCTCTTTTGGGATCATATTTCATTATGCCTTTCCACGAGCTAAGCCACATTTCTCCGTTTTGCCCCATTAATAAGCCCGAAACATAGTTGCTGGCTAAACCATCCTCTTCAAGAAAAACCTGAAATTTACTTGCCTCTGGATGATTTTTAAAAGTACTGTCATTTTTTATCACATAAACACCATCGGTGGACCCGAGCCAAATATTTCCTTCTGAATCGGCATTAATTACTTGAACTACATTGGTGCGCATTTCGGGGCGATCTTTTTTTGTAAATGCAAACAAATTATCATTATGAGATATGTCTAACATAAATAGACCATTGGCCGTCCCAATCCAGATTCGATTATATGCATCATTAAAAAAACAAATAATTTCATTCGACTTATTTAAATCAATTTCTTTCTCTACTTCGTATAGGTATGTATCCTGTTTAGTTAAGTGATAAATTTTATTTCGAGTACCTAGCCAAAAATGACCATCCTGATGTTGGATAATTGAAAATACTGTGCCATGAAGACGTTTGGTAGTATTGCTAAAAATGACTGGTTTTAGTTCCCCATCACTATAAATACAAACATTGCTCGCTGTTGATATCCACGTGTTACCAGAATGATCAGCATAAATCTGACGAATATGATTGCTTTTCAATTCCGAATTGTCTTTGTGGTACCATTTAAAAGTTTTACTGTCCGTTAAATATTGAGAAACACCAGAACTATAACTACCCATCCAAATGTTCCCTTTGGTATCTCCATATATGGGGAAAATATAATTATCGTGTAAACCATTAGAATTTTTAGGATCGTATTGAAGACTGCTAAACCAATGGATAGATGGATCTATTTTATTTAAACCGCCCCAAGTTGATATCCAGAGGATGCCTTCTCGATCGGCGTAAATATCTGTAATTAGATTATTAGTTAATGAGAATGGATAGAGTGGCTGACTGTAATAATCTTCTATTTTATTGGGATAATCTTGCTTGTTCAACCGGCACTTATTCAGCCCATTATCAGTACCTGCCCAAATACTGCCGTTCAAGTACTCCACAGTAAGTATATTTCTGTGGGACAGCCATGATTCTTTAAATATCGATGCCTTTGTTAATACAGGCGTATTTTTTTCGTAGCCAATACCTGTAATCAATTTTATGCCAACATTAGTAGCCAAAAACAGATGGCCAGATGATGAGAAACAAAGATCATTGATACTTGCCTTTAATTTCAGTTTGGTTTTTTTAAAGTTAATGAATAACTCCCCTCCATGGGTAGAAAGCCATAAATTCCCGAATAAATCAATGGCTGATGAAGATAGTAAAAACGTTTCCTTTTGTTTTGTTATCTGGTGATTATGGATATTTATTAGATAATTGTCATGATCAGCAAAAGAGATCCAAATGGAACTATCGTTATACTGCTCTAAAAAGCGAATATCTCTCGATCCGTGCTTTTCCAAAGGGACTGGGATAAACGTATTATTTATGGGATCGAAGAAATTAAGCCCACCATCACCACCAATCCAAATGGTATTTGTTTTATCCTGAATAATGGTGTATAAACGATGACCTCTAATATATTGGTGATTTACTTCATTAGTCGGTTCGTAATTCGTAATGTATTTTCCGTCGTAACGCGCCACACCATTAATGCCCAAAATCCATAAATATCCTTCGGCATCTCGAAAAGATTTAAAGAAGCGATCGCTAAACAAACCATCTTTGGTGCTTATGCTGTTCATCCGTTCAATACTTGCACTAAGGGATGGAGCTATTACACATAGTATATACAGCAACAAACACACTCGTCTTTTCATCCGATTCTAATTATCATTTAACTGACCTTCAAAATGTTTACACTGTATCTTCTATAGACTCCATTTTTATAATCCTGAATATTTTAGTGTCCTCTGATTTATTTAATACTAAATTGACAAATAACTTGAATTATCAATTACTCGAGTGACCTTTGTAAGTTAATATCATATTCATTTACAAGCCTATAAAATGAATTTCACTAACTTATACACTTTTCGAAAATGTATGTTTGATTCATTTATATACGTAATTCACTGAAAACAATAGAAATAACAAAAGAGCTAGGAACGAATCTATTTTTCGAAAAGTGAATTGTGGCAATTGTACACAACAAAGCTATTTACCTCTAAAAAACTTTTAAATTTATATTCTAAAGCATTCCTTGTTTTATTAAGGCAATAGCAATTATTGAATTAACAAAACAAGGAATGCTTTTTTTATAAAATTTTAACTAATGCGAAAAACATTAGTTATGCAATCTCTGAACC
>JADGFH010000084.1 GCA_016743925.1 Labilibaculum sp. | reverse complement strand
TACAATCATTTAATCGCTACGCGATAATTTAAATTTAAGATTGACTATCCAAGATCTTTGCCTGTAGGGCATAAATGATTGTAACAGGCAACGAAATATGTTTATTCCTCCGTAGGAGTTATACTTTTTCTAAAAACTCAAACAAATACCGCTCATCATATTCCACTTCAAACTTTCTCAAAAAGTGCAAGTACTCATCTTTAAAAGATTTTTTCTCATGATGTTCTTCCTGTTTCAAAATATACTGATACACATCATCAATCTGAGATTTACTGTAAGAAAAAGCTGCATATCCCTCCTGCCACGAAAACTTTCCCAAACACAATCGTTCCTTATTAATAAAAAGTGATGAACTTCTTTTTAAATCTCTCACTGTATCCGATATCGACATCGATGGATTCAAACCAAAAAATACATGCACATGGTCATACATTCCATTTACAATAATTGGTTTATGTCCCATCTCTTTTATTATTCCGATAAGATATTTACAAACTTTATCCTTTATCTCCTTCTTAAGAACAGCATCTCTATTTTTAACAGCAAATACTAAATGAATATAAAGCTGTGTATAACTACCAGGTTTCATATGACAATAATTTTATTTAACCATATGAATTTACAATAAATAATTTAAGTGTGATATCTATTTATACTTAGTTATTACAAACGTATTACCACTACGCGATAATTTAAATTTAAGATTGACTATCCAAGATCTTTGCCTGTAGGGCATAAATGATTGTAACAGGCTATAGTTTTTATATTTTACTCCATAGGAGTTACACCAGCAACCAACTACACTCTCAGAAGTCTTTCCATCACAAATCTTGCCACAATATGGAATGCAAAAAAAACCTCCCAATCCATAACAGGAAAGGAAGGTTTTCTAAGGTAAATAATTATATATTTTAAATTTGGATATAAAAGGCTAATAAATCACACAAACGAAATCACATTACAATTCACAGCAAGTGCATCATACACCAGAAGTTTACCAGACAAAACCTCACCCTCACCAACAATAATTTTAATAACCTCACAAGCTTGCATACTTCCAATTATTCCTGGCAAAACACCCATTACTCCAATAGGAAGATTTGATTCTTTTGGAGTCTCACTATATAAATCGGAATAAGATGGTCCTCCCTTATAATTGAAAACCGATACCTGTCCTTCAAACTCCCCTATTGACCCATGCACAAAAGCTTTTCCTTGTTTCTTGGTTATTTGATCGATACACTTTCTAGAAGTAAAATCATCTGTTGCACCAACCACAATATCATAATCTGCAACAATATCACTGGCATTCGATTCACCAAGCATAAAAGGATAAGTCTGAATATCGATATCAGAATTCAAGCCCAGAAGAACTTCCTTTGCCTTTTCCACTTTTAAAGCTCCAATTTGATTTTCCTGAAACAAAATTTGTCTCTGAAGGTTCGACAAGCTTACTACATCTTGATCTACAATTCCGATCGTACCTACTCCAGAGGCTACAAGATATTGTAAAATGGGAGAACCTAATCCACCAGCTCCCACCACCAGTACTTTTGCTTTTAAAAGCTTATTTTGCCCATCTTCCCCAACCTGTGGCAAAAGAATATGCCTGTTGTATCTTTCCTTTTGTTGCTTATTCATCCTTATATTTATAGTTGCATATAGCTATCCCAATCTTTCCAAACAACTTCATACCCTTTACTTCGAATCATTTGCTCAATTTCTTTTGGGCTTCTTTCATCATTTATCGAAAACTGTTCCAAAGATTCTTCGGGTGCTGAATAGCCTTCTGGATTGGTTTTTGAGCCTGCGCTATAAGAGGTTGGCCCCAACTTAAGGCTATTGTCTCTGAACTTTGCACTCTCGCGTGTCGATAAGGATAACTCAACATGCTGATTAAATATCCTGTACGCCCCCATTAATTGCAACAAATCCTTTTCTGTTGTTATCGATTTGGGTTGAAATCCGCCAGCACTTGGTCGCAAGCGAGGAAAAGAAAGAGAGTACTTGGTTTGCCAATATTTCTTCTCTAAATATTGCAAATGCAATGCAGTAAAAAAAGTATCGACCCGCCAATCTTCAAGGCCAAGTAAACAGCCCAATCCAATTTTATGAACACCTGCCTGGCCTAATCTATCAGGTGTTTCAAGCCTGTATTGGTAATTTGATTTTTTTCCAGAAGGATGATATACTTTGTAATTTTTTTCGTTGTATGTTTCTTGATAAACATAAACTGTGTTTAAACCATGATTGGTCAGTCTTCTATACTCATCTACCTTTAATGGTTGTACTTCTAAGGAGATTAAGGAGAACATCTCTCTTATTTCCTCCATCATTTCACTTAAATAAGCTACACCACACTGATTTTGATCTTCGCCTGTTACCAACAAAACATGTTCAAAACCCAATTTGCGAATATGTTTGGCTTCTTCGAGAACCTCAGCTTTGTTTAAAATTTTTCTGTCGAAAACATTTTTATGATTGAATCCACAGTAAACACAGGTATTTGTACAAGCATTTGAAAGATACAAGGGGATGTACATCTGAATAGTTTTCCCAAAGCGATTTTGGGTTAGCTGCATGCTTTTTTGAGCAATTTGCTCCAAAAAGGGAGTTGCTGCAGGCGATATTAGTGCCTGAAAATCCACCAAATCAATTTGATTCTTAGCCAACGCTTTTTCTACATCCTGCGCAGTTTTCGAATAAATTTGTTCTGAGACTTCATCCCAGTTGTATTTTTTTATTTCGTTATAGAAAGTCATTATTTGTGTTTAATGGTCGTTTCGATTTTAAAAAATAACACATAATCAGTCTGTTAATTAAAATATTTCTTAATCCACATCTTCCAAAAATGCTGTTAATGGACTACTTGCTTCTGCTCCCATCAACCTTTCTGCTAATCTGGCTTCAAAAGCCATTCTTCCAGCTTCAACAGCCATTTTAAAACCTTGTGCCATTTGAACAGGATTTGGTGATACGGCAATTGCTGTATTAACCAATACGGCATCGGCTCCCAATTCCATTGCAGCAGCTGCATGCGAAGGCGCTCCTATTCCTGCATCGACCACAACAGGCACATTGCTTTGTTCTATAATAATCTTTAGAAAATCGAGTGTGCGCAAACCATTATTAGAACCAATTGGCGATCCTAAAGGCATTACGGCAGCGGTACCGACTTCTTCCAGTTTTTTACACAAAACCGGATCTGCCTGTACGTAAGGAAGAACATGAAAACCCAATTTCACCAATTGCTTTGCCGCTTCGAGAGTTTCTTCGCCATCGGGCAACAAATATTTTGGATCGGGATGTATTTCCAGCTTTAGCCAGTTAGTACCCAAAGCCTCGCGAGCAAGTTCGGCAGCAAACACTGCTTCTTTTGCTGTTCTAACACCCGAAGTGTTTGGCAACAAATTCACCCCTGGAAGCGAAAGATGTTGTAACATGTTATCGTCATCACCGGACAAATTAACACGTTTTAAAGCAACAGTGACTAATTCGGAACCAGACTCTTTTATGGCTTGCTCCATAAGCTCATTTGAACTGAATTTGCCTGTTCCAGTGAATAATCTCGATTTGAATATTTTATCTCCTAAAATTAAATCTTGCATGCTTATTTATTTTAAGTCTATTCTTTTTATTTCTTTATGATCGATTGTAATAATGCACCAGAAATAGCAACACCAAACAAGCCTGTTTCTTTTATTGGAGCTATGTCTTCCATTCGTATCCCGCCAACACCAATAACAGGTATTTCACAATCGAATTCTTTAAGTGCTTTACCAATTTGCTGATATCCTTCCAAGCCAATAATCGGGCTCAAATTCTTTTTTGTTGTAGTGTGCCTAAAAGGTCCTAAGCCAACATAATCGGCTCCTCTTTTCGCCTGCAATAGAATCTGATCAATCGTGTTTGCAGTACCTCCAATAATAAATTGATCTCCCAAAATTTTTCGAGCCTCATCAATTGGCATATCATTCAATCCCAAATGAACTCCATCTGCTTCTATCTCTTTTGCAATTTCTACCGAATCGTTAATCAGTAAACAGCCCTTGTATTTTCGAGCATAAACAAGTGCCTCTTTCGCCTGAAAAACAATTTCACTTTCCGAACTATTTTTCATTCTAATTTGCACACACTTAACCCCTTTTCTGAACATCAGTTCCGCTTGTTCGGCATGCGAAAAAATATCAGTATCCTGAGTAATGTATTGTAATTGTTCTATTCTTTTATTCATCAAATGCTAATTTTATTATTTACCATAGGGCTCTTAATATCGTTTTCCTGAACAAAATGCTCAACCTATTATTTTAAGGAAATTCTCCTTAATCAGATCTTTATTTTCTTGAGGATTGTTTGTCCATACCGCTCCCAACACCGCCATGCCATCGAACTTAAAACTTGCAAGATCTGGAATCGTACGTTCCTCTATTCCCCCAAGGGCTATGATTTTCGTTTTGCGTTCCTCCAACAAAAAGGCTTTCACCTCACACATACTAAGATTCCCCACATAGTTCGGCTTCGAAATACTTTCAAAAACAGGACTTAAAAACAGGTAATCGAATTTACCATCGAGCTCTTTGGCTTCAGCAACAGAGTGGCAGGAAGTACTCCTGCTGCCCTCTGTTTTTATGCTGTTTGCAATTGCTCTTTTCGAAGTTGAAAAGTGCAATCCTTTTACTTCAAACTCCTGATCTAGCTCATAGGCATCGTGTAAAACAACACGTTTGTGAAAAGACTGTGGAATCTCTTTCAGAAAGTTGAAATACTCTCTTTTAGATGCCTTTGGTTTCCGCAAATGAAAAGTAAACGAATCGTTCTCCAACAAACGAGAAACAATATTACTTTCTTCTGAAAAAAACTCGGGATGAGATAAAAGAATAAGCTCCATAACTACTTCAATTTGTTAGGAATAAATTTCATTACCCGACTCTTTAAACTCTTCTGCTTTTTCATCAGCTTTGTCCATTAAATCACGAACTTCCATAGAGGCACGCATAGAACAGAAGTTCTCGCCACACATGGAGCAGAAATGAGTCGATTTATAGCCTTCGTCGGGCAAAGTTTCGTCGTGGAAACTCATTGCCTTTTCGCTATCTAAAGCAAGTGAAAACTGATCTTTCCATCGGAATTCGAATCGCGCTTTGCTCATGGCATTATCGCGATATTGTGCTCCTGGAAATCCTTTCGCCAAATCGGCAGCATGTGCTGCTAGCTTAAAGGTAATTACACCCTCTTTTACATCATCGCGATTTGGCAATCCCAAATGCTCTTTTTGTGTAACATAGCAAAGCATTGCTGTTCCATACCAAGCAATCATTGCACCCCCAATGCCCGAAGTAATGTGATCGTAACCTGGAGCTATGTCTGTAACTAAAGGACCTAATGTATAAAATGGAGCCTCATCGCAATGCTCAAGCTGCTTATCCATATTTTCCTTAACCATATGCATAGGCACGTGCCCAGGGCCCTCTATAATCACCTGAACATGATGCTCTTTTGCTATTTTAGTTAGCTCGCCTAATGCCTCCAACTCACCAAATTGTGCTTTATCGTTGGCATCATCCAAACAACCCGGACGCAAACCATCGCCAAGCGATACAGCTACATCGTAAGCTGCAAGAATTTCACAGATATCAGCAAAATGAGTGTACAAAAAGTTTTCCTTATGATGCTGCAATATCCATTTCGCTAAAATAGATCCTCCTCGAGATACAATTCCTGTAGTACGATGAACCGTTAGCGGAATGTGTTTCCACAACAAACCAGCATGTATGGTAAAGTAATCAACTCCTTGCTCGCACTGCTCTATAAGCGTATCTTTGTAAATTTCCCAGTTTAAATCCTGAACTTTACCATTTACCTTCTCTAATGCCTGATACAAAGGCACGGTACCAACTGGAACCGGAGAATTTCGAACAATCCATTCGCGGGTTTCATGAATGTTTTCACCTGTTGATAAATCCATTACCGTATCGGCTCCCCAACGACATGCCCATAAGGATTTGTCCACCTCTTCTTCAATACTGGAAGTAGTTGGTGAGTTCCCAATATTTCCATTAATTTTTACCAGAAAGTTGCGTCCAATAATCATTGGTTCGGCTTCTGGGTGATTAATATTTGCAGGCAAAATTGCTCTTCCTACTGCAATTTCTTCTCTAACAAATTCAGGTGTAATGTGAGTTTTCGGAATTTTTGCCCCCATAGGACATCCCTCGTGTTGCGAATACTTCTCCTTTAACTCATCAATGCGCTGATTTTCACGAATGGCAACATATTCCATTTCGTGGGTAATAACGCCCTGCTTGGCATAGTAATACTGCGAAATTTCCTTTCCTTTTTTTGCTCGCAAAGGTGTTGTGCTTACATGATCGAAGCGAAGGTGATCCAATGTAGCATCGGCATGACGTAAACGTCCGTATTCCGATGATAAATTTTCCAAACGATCCACATCATTTCTTTCCAAAATCCAATTTTCGCGTAACTTAGGCAAACCCTTTTCAATATCAACATCAATGCTATCATCAGTAAAAGCGCCCGATGTATCGTAAACTGTTACCGGAAGATTTTTTATTACTGTTCCATTTTTATCTGTTGTATCGGAAAGTTGAATTTCACGCATAGCAACTTCGATATTGTGAATTTTTCCTTTCACATATACCTTTTTCGAATTAGGAAATCCATCCTGTATTGTATTTTTCTTCACGGATTATAAATGTTAAATGTTTTGTTTACTCGTTGTAACTAATTAAAAAAACACAGCCTCTGCACTCCGTTTAAATCAATAGAGTATCAAAAAAATCAAGACGCTATACCTCAAATGTGAATTCAGTTTAACGCTAGCCCTAAAGGGAGGCTCAAATTCAATAACAACCCCTTAATAAATTTGGGGTAAAAGTCGTGGAATTACAAAAGACTACTTTTTGAATAACGAAGGTGTGTTGGCGAACTTAGCCACCTTTTGTTGCAGAAATAATTAGCACTTTATCTTTTTCTGATAATGAAAAAGACTCCCAATTTTGTTTTATGACTACACTGTTGTTTACTGCTACTGCAATCCCTTTTTTATCGACAAAATCTGTCTGAACCAAAAGAGTGTACAAACTAGCATTCTCACAAACAGCAACAGGCTTACCATTGCAATAAATGTTCATATTAAATAAAATTGTAGGAGTATAAACGTAGGAGATGTATATCCCTTGACAGCATTATCCGTCCAGGTTCATAGGGTATGATCTCAGCCGTTTATGGGCACCCCTTGTTTGTTATGCTGACAAATCTATAGATATTTTTTTAGAAGTAGATTACTTTCCATTGCAAAATTTAGTATCTCGATTTTTTCAATATAGTTAATCACACTAACAATCATAAACTTAGCTTGTACATTATTTTTTTATCATTATGATTTACAATTTCCAAATTAGCATACCGTCTTTTTATCTGAATAAGCATAGAATACTACTTAGCTATTTTAATATAAATTGAAATAGTAAAAATACATAATAGCCATATGCACTTAACACTAACTTGATAATTATTATTAGATTCGTTAAGCGAATACAAAATTTAAACAGTTCAATAATGGAAGATAAGCTAGATTTGCAAAATTTACTGCAGGAAATAAATGCGATTGACAAAGCAGATATTAAAAAACCTTCTATGCCTTACCAGATTTATATCTACGAAGCTGAACGATTACATACAAGGGCAACAGAAGATCTCGCTATGCTTCAGGCAATAAACATGCCCGAAGATTTACTGAGCAAATTACTCAGCAGAACCAATGCTTTTCGTCGCGCTCAACTAAATTGGATTGAGCAAAGCAATGAAAAGAAACAAGCCCAAAATGAATGGAAAACAGCAGAGCCCGAATTTAAAAAACTTCGATCGGATTTAATAAAGTCTTTTCAGTTTGCCTTCCGAAAGCATGAAAACTTACTCGATAAATTATCAAAAATAAAAAAAAGGCAATTCGTACGCAGATATGACAATGGATCTGGGACGATTATCTGTTTTAGGCAAAGACAATCTGAAACTTTTGGTAGCGATTAATTTCGATTTTTCCCTACTTGATCTTGCATCTGAAGAATCAGAACGAATGGCAGCACTTCGAGCCAATGTTGGTGGACGAATGTATGTTGATGATTATAAGTTAATTTTAAGAAATAAAGCATATACCTTACTTAAAGAATGTGTTGATGAAATTCGCTCTTATGGCCAATTTGCATTACGCGATAATCCCGATTTAGCAAAAGCCTACTCGAGCAGTTACAGAAGAGAAAAACTAAAGGAATATAGAAAACGTATCAAGATGAAAGCTTCTGCACACGAAACTGAATCTTCCGCATCTTAGATTGAATGATCCGCATCTGCGCCTCATCTTTCCGCATCTTTTCTTTATACTGTTAGAGCATAGAACTTATCGTCCGCATTAACAAACCTATCTTTCCGCATCATAAGCTTTGCCTTCCTCATCTCTATTGTATTTATTTTATATGATGTGGACCTGTCAATTTTTGATGGGGATACTATGTAATCTGATGGGAATAAGATCATTTTTAATATGGACATACTGTTTAATGATGTGGAGATAATGCAAACCGATGCGGATGCAATCATACAATATGCGGAAGATCCCATCCCCTATGCGGACGATTCAATTCCTGTATGTATATTAAAAAAGTAAGGCACGTAGGTTACTTCGTAGAAGTTACACCAGAATTAGGAATTCCATCCACACACATCTGTAAATTTACCATTTGTAAGTAATGAGGTTAGGATTTATAATCCGCACTTATAATACAGTGGAATTTAAAATTTCAATCTCAAAAATCCCTTATTGTAAATCAGAAAGGGTATAAAATTAAAAATCTCCCTATTCTAAGCAGAATAGGGAGATTTTAATTTAAATAAATGTATATAATTGTAATAGGGGTCTACATGAATCCGCCACCTCCTTGGGTTTCACGGCTATCTCTTCTCTTTCTTCTTTTGGCTTTGTTTTTACCGCTACCAAATCGGTATGCAAAGCCTAAATATGCTGTTCTACTTTCCCAATGAAATTCTCCATTTTGATTGTATGGTACTTTAGAATTAAACTTGAATTTCATTCCTTCAAAAATATCGTTCACTCTAAAGGTTAAGGTTCCTTTTCCTTTTAAAACGGTATAACTCGCTCCTGTGTTAATCATCCACATTGGATCAACCTTGAACTGAAGGTCTTCTCCTCCGCCACGATACATGGCAAACAATTGAAATCTCAACTTTTTAGTAGCTGTAAAACTATTTGATACCCTAACGTTGAAAGAATTATTTGTAATCTCAAGATTTTCATCATTGGAAACTCCTGTTTCTTTTTGGATATATAAATCGGAACTGGCATTCATCGACCACCACTTAGCGAATCGGTAATTTGCTGACAACTCAACACCATAACGATCGTTGCTATCGGTGTTGTAGTAAGACATTTCCACCTTTTCAATATCCAAAGGATCTTTGTTCAACACTCTCGAAATATTACCATTTACTCTGCGATAGAATGCACCAATTGTAGCAGAACCTTTCTCCATTCCTTTGGTGTAATTAAACTCGAAAGAGTTGGTGAACTGAGGATCTAATTCAGGATTTCCAAACGAGCTAATCAAAGGTGTACTCCACTCTCTAATCGGATTAACTTGTTGGATAGATGGTCTGTCTACTCTTCTACTATAACTCAATTGAAACTGATTTTTTTCGCTCGGATTAAAAGTGAAAAATACAGAAGGATACACGGTAAAACGACTATCAGTATATTTAGCCCTTTCATCTCCTTTAGCAAATTCACCATCTACTTCATACTGCTCCAATCTGGCACCAATTTGCATCGTGAACTTATCTATTTTGTGATTTAAATTCACATATCCCGAATAGATACTTCTGTCGTAGGTGAATGCAGAATTGCCTATTTCATTATTAGAAAAATCATGCTGATTTGTTACTCTTGAATTCTCAGTATCATTTAATCTCAACTCTAAACCTAATTCCAACTTTGTATTTTCCGCCAATGGATTTGTGTAATCTAGGTTTAGAAGCGTATTGGTGTAATCATTTTCAATCGCATCTATGTAATTAGCGGTCAAATCAATCGGACTAAGCAATTCTTTATAAGTAGCATCTTCAGGCGAATCACTATCACTATAAGTTGCTTCAAACTCCAAATTATGTCCTTCTTTTTCAAAGTCTATTTTATAGTTTAGGTTATAAGTACCTGTAGAATTATCTGTTTCTGATTTCATCAAACTATGATAATCCAATTCTGTTCCTCTAAAAATCTTTGTAGTACCATCAAATACACCATCACGAAAATTCTGTGTGGTATAAAATGAAAGTGTATTCTTTTTATTCAAATAAATATCGGCTCCTACTTTTAGCAACTGGGAATTGTTGTCGCTTAGGAATTTAAATTTCTGTAAGAGATCATTATCAAGAATTACATTTCCATTCTCATCTTCTGAGCTTCTTAAAACATTACCAAAATTGTCTCTTTTTCCACTGTTAGCACCAAAATTCATGAAAAAGTTCACCTTACCAGTTTTATAATTCATATCTAAAGAGCCATTCATACGAGTATTTTCGCCTTGTGTCACTCCCAAGTTTACATTCCCATTAAAGCCAATATTTGCATTCTTGTTTAGCACGATATTAATAATACCACTCATTCCTTCAGGATTGTATTTGGCAGAAGGATTGGTAATTAACTCAACACTTTTAATTGATGTAGACGGTATCTGCTGAAGTAATTGTGCGGCGCTAATGTTAGTAGGTTTTCCATCTACCAAAATCCTAACATTCTCATTACCTCTTAGGCTTACAGTTCCTGTTTGACTATCAACACTAACCGATTGCACATTATTCAATACCTCCGAAGCTGTTGCTCCAGCTGCGGTTAGGTCTTTACCTACATTAATTACTTTCCTATCAATTTTCTGAGTTACGGTAGATAGTTCTGCTCTTATCGTTACTTCGCCAAGCAATTCAGTATCCTCCTCAAGTCGAACCGTACCCAATTTATGCGACGATATTTTAGTTGTAAAATCAAATTCTTTCACAAACGGCTTGTATCCCATGTATTGAATCTCAACCGTATTCTTTCCTAAAGTAATTTTCTTAATATTAAACTTTCCTTTATCATCAGTAATGCCACCAGTAATTATTTTATTATCGACATCTCTTAATACCACATTTACATATGGCAATGGCTGCTGGGTTTTGACATCAATAATAGTACCGGTTAGGGATCCCTTTTTCTCAATCTCTCCTTTATCCGCTTGCGCGTAACTGGTAATACTGCATATCAACAAAATGATTATCAATATTCTTTCTCTCATAATTCTCTTCTTTTACATGGTTAGTGGTGTAGTTATTAGACTACATTATAGATTTATTGGTTACGGATCAACTTTAATAATATTCTTTACAGCAAGTAATACCTTACTTAAAATCCAATACAAGATGTAATGGAGTATCTATTATAAGCATCACAACATCCTTCTTATCATATATGGTGCCGAAAAACGTATCGGACACAAAATCAACACAAAACACTTATTAGGGCGGTAAAGAAACGTACGATAACGAACAGTACATGTACGTATTCGAGTTCCTTTTTGTGGGCATTTACTGAAAAGTTTGTTATTTATTAATTCTCCAAGATCTGATAGGTTAAATTTAGACCTATTAATTTTATACAATATTTCGATTATTTAAAGTAGACTCATATTATTGGGCAAAAAAAATAACAAAACTTCTATACTTCTTCATAATCTAGCCTGGATACCAAAAGCAAATATTAATGTATTCCTTTTTAATAACAATCCTATTTATCCTACTAAAAAGCTAATTGGTTTATTTCCCCTGTAAAAATAAAAGTTTTCACTAATTGCTTCGCTTGTCGAATGATCTATTTATCAAGATAAATGACTGTAATTAATGATCTATTTGGAATTCAGAAAGTTCATAGATATTGCCAATATGAATCTTAGTTTAGATTTAATATCTTAGTAAGAATAATTAGCATCGCTTATAAATTTCGTCTAAGATTATTATCATCACGAGTGTGCATTATTGTATTAAATAGCCAGATCACTTATTAAGAAAACGTGATGGCGTTTACATAGCCACCCCTCGTAATTAACTGCCATATGAAAAAAATAGGTTGTATTATCTTATTCTTGATTGTGATACTCACTGTAGCCAATGGACAGAAAGTTATTAAAGTTGGTGCATTTAATTTTTACCCAGGTATTTTTCAAGATACTGATGGCGAAATTAAAGGATTTTATATTGATGCATTAAATGAACTAGGCGAAAGAGAAAATTTAAAATTTACGTATGTATACGGCTCATGGAATGAAGGACTTGAACGTATTAAAACTGGTGAAGTAGATTTATTGACAAGTGTTGCTATTACTGAAGAACGTTTGAATTATTTGGATTATACATCACCCCCTTTATTAACGGTATGGAGTGAAGTTTATGTGACTCAAAAGTCTGAAATTAACGGGATTTTAGATTTGGAAGGAAAAACAATTGCTGTCATGAAAAATGACTTTAACGGGGAGTATTTAAAACAACTTACTGAAAAATTAGATATTAACTGTGTTTTTGTCGAAACTATTGATTCCGAAGAAGTATTCAAATTAATATCAGGAAATAAGGTAGATGCAGGCGTTGTTAACAATACATTTGGCGCGCCAAAATCAGAAGAATACGG
>JADGFH010000849.1 GCA_016743925.1 Labilibaculum sp. | reverse complement strand
ACAGGTATAATACTCGTTTGTACGTACATCAACAACGAACTTACACGATGATGGAACTACATTGTGCTGTGTTCCTGCATTAATTTGAGTTACAGACATTTTAATGGCTCCTAAAACTTCTGATTCCAAAGCAAACCTGTACGAATGAAGCCATTCAATATCTTTAATTGCAATATTAATTGCGTTAACACCTTCATTTCTTGCTGCATGACCTGGTACACCTATCGCATCGCAATCTAATACCATCAATCCTTTTTCAGCAATTGCCATCTCCATTAAAGTTGGCTCTCCAACAATTCCCACATCAATTCTACCAATTTCATCCTGAATTAATTCAAAACCTCCAGTACCTGAAATTTCTTCTTCAGCAGAAGCGACAAAAACTCTATTATATGCTTGATCTGAACCTTCTAATGCTAAAAATGAAGCAAAAAGAGAAACTAAGCATCCTCCAGCATCATTACTGCCAAGTCCATATAATTTCCCATCTTCCACACATGGATCAAGTGGATTTTTAGTGTATTTTTCGGAAGGCTTAACTGTATCTAAATGAGAATTTAGCAATAGAACAGGTTTTTTCGAATCAAAATCTTTGTTAAACGCCCAAACGTTATTTCCTTTACGATGTACTTTATATCCAAAAGAATTCAACTTTCCTTCCATTACATCAGCAACCTTATCTTCCTCTTTACTATAAGATTGAATGGAAATTAATTCCTTAAGTGTGCTTAAAGCTATTTCTGTATATTTTTCAAAATTCATATCTTCAACTTAAGAATTAATTACCTGTGTTCCCGACGACTGATTGTTTTCCATTGACACGAAGTTCCCAATAAAAACTTCTTCAACACCTTTTGCCAATGCATAAAATGCATTTTGGGTTTTAGGTAACATTCCAGTATTAATTTTCCCAGCAGCAACCATATCAGCGCATCTTTCTTTCGATAAAACAGGGATTACGCTACTTTCATCTTCTGCACTCATCAAAACCCCAAGTTTTTCAAAACTATATATCAATTTCACCCTATAGAATCGACTCAATGCTACAGCAACTTCTGTTGCGACAGTGTCTGCGTTCGTATTTAATAATTGGCCTTGCCCATCATGAGTTATTGGGGCAATAGCCAAAACCGAATTGCATTCTATTTGCTTGCATAAAGCCAAAGTATTAACATTGGTTATATCACCAACGAAACCATAATCGACTTCACCTACAGGTCTTTTTTCCGCTCTAATTAGATCTAAATCGGCACCGCACAAACCTAAAGCATTAACGCCTCTAGCTTGCAATGCTGCAACAATATTCTTATTGATTAAGCCAGCAAAAACCATACTTACCAGCTTTAAATTTTCAGCATCTGTTATTCGTCTACCATCTACCATTTTGGTTTTAACACCCAATTTGCCAGATAAATCCGAAGCCAATTTTCCACCACCATGCACAAGTACAATTTTGCCGCTTAGGTTGGAAAAGGCATCCAAAAACTCATTTAGCTTTTCTGGATTATCTATAACATTACCACCAATTTTTACTACCGTTAAATCTATCATGCTTCTACAATTTGGGTTATTTTTTGAAATGCTTCAATGAATTGGTCTGCTTCCTTTTTTGTAATCGAAAGCGGTGGTAATAATCGCAATGTTTTATTACCCGATGATCCAGTAAAAATCCCATGATCTTCCAAAAGTTGCTTTCGAATCACAGGCATATTTTCCAATTCTATCCCAATCATTAATCCTTTCCCCCTTATTGTGTTTATTGCTTTATTATCTTTTAGTTTAGAGATTAAATATGCTCCAAGCTTTTCTGCGTTTGCGATTAACTGTTCTTCCTCAATTGTTTCAAGAACGGCCATTCCTGCAGCACACGCCAAATGATTTCCTCCAAATGTTGTTCCAAGCATTCCTTTTTCAGCTTTAACATCAGGTGAAATTAGAACTCCTGCAATCGGAAATCCATTTCCCATGCCTTTAGCTGTGGTGATTAGGTCAGCTTTAATACCAGCATGTTGATGCGCAAAGAATTTACCTGTTCTTCCATATCCAGATTGAATTTCATCTAGAATTAGAAGAGCCTTGTTCTTCTCACACAAGTTTTTTGCTGATTTTAAAAACTCAACAGATGGTTCAACAACACCGTTAACTCCCTGAATTCCTTCAATAATCACAGCTGCAATATCCTGATTACTTAACTCTTTCTCAAGGGCAGCAGCATCATTTACATCAACAAAAACAACTTCATGTTTAGCATTAAATTCTGATGACAATTTAGGATTATCAGTTATTGCTAATGCTCCACTACTTCTTCCGTGAAAAGAACCTTTAAGAGCAATTACTTTTGATTTTCCAGTATAAAAAGAGGCCACTTTTAAAGCATTTTCATTGGCTTCAGCTCCCGAATTGCACAAGAATAAATTATAGTCATCGTAACCTGATATTTTTCCAAGTTTACAAGCTAATTTCTCTTGCATATCATTCTTTACAGCGTTTGAATAAAATCCTAAACAGTGCAGTTGATGTTCAATCCTAAAAATATAATGTGGATGACTGTGACCTATTGAGATCACACCATGTCCACCATAAAAATCCAGGTATTTATTCCCTTTATCATCGGAAATCTTAAAACCTTTTCCGTTAACAAGGTTTATATTGTAACAATTATATACGT
>JADGFH010000848.1 GCA_016743925.1 Labilibaculum sp. | reverse complement strand
ATGTTCTACCAAAATTATACATTTTTTATTTTTTTAGCGATTGACTCTTTTATTGACAGGAACAAAACATCTAATATTTTCAGGATCCGAATTGAATACCCTAATCGTTCAAAGTTTTCATCAACTGATTTTAGTTCCCAATAAAAGATGTGAATCAGGATATAGAAGTGAATTAACTTCATAGGCCATACAAGAAACTCCACTTCATTCAAAATAATTTCTTTCCGGATATGGAATGAGACACTTAGGAATACGATATACGAGCCCAACTTAAACACCCAACCTAAACCTTTTTTACTAATAAAGGTTTTTCCCTCCTTTTTAGAGGCTCGAAGTCCGGTTATGTAATCGGTGATCATGATGATGAACAGCAAAACAAACAAGCTTGCAGATATGCCCATAAACTGTTCAGGAATTGAAAGCAGAATTGAGCTAATCATGCCCCAAAATGCTGCAATCTGAACTTTCAATTCGCTATAATCAAAGAGTCGTGAGAGAAATCCTAAGTGTCCCATTTTAATTATAATTAGATCCGAAATTAACATTCAAGTTTGCACCATCATAAGTCCAATATATTATATCTTTACTACTAGCTGTGCCTGTTAGGGGTATCAACCCAGTCCCACCATTTATTACATCAGGGGTTGGGGAAATATTTAACGTTCTCCCTCCTGTTGCATCTTGAGTAATAATTATATTCCCACTCATACCGTCAACTAAGTTAGTCAAGGTTATAGTTGTATTCCCAATCAGTGTGATTTTAGTGTTTACCGTTGTTGTTACATCATGCACTGGGGAAATTCCAGTCAACGCTTTGTAATATGTACTTACACTCTTGCTTGTTGTTGGGTAATAAATTCTCCTAATCTTCTTAGAGTCATGCGCCCCAAAATACAAATCCTCATTGATGAATGTCAAACCTTCAGCTTCATCATTTGTAGTTCCAGTATGATACCTCCAAACCTTATTAACAATAACAGGACCAGTACTATTTGGCATACTCATCTTATATAGAACCTTTACTGTTTCGTCAGCGGAATTAGTAGCAGCATTGTAATCATCACAAAGATAATATATATAGCCATCCTTATAATCAAATCCTTGAGGTCTACCCATACTACGAGTTCCAGTTGCTACAACTGCTCCATAACTCCAAGTACCATTATCATTAATTGTAACCTCTCTAATATCAAAACTCCACCTTGATGAAGTGTATAACAGAATGGTATTTTCACCTGTATAGACCACAGCCCCACCTCTGTTGTAAGTAGTTCCAGTAAACGTCCATTTCCTAATAACAGTTCCGTTGCCATCCATTTCCCAAGCAGAAGGGACATCATCACCTCCAGATCCCCAAATCATAGTATCATGATCTTCCCTCACATCGCCTGTAGCTGAATGAGGGGGACCTGCAAAATACGAATCTACAACACCTGTAGTTGGGTTAATCTTATGAATTCTACCGTTAGTTCCAGCACCTAAGTTCTGCCCCCAATACCAAAAGTTTTTGAAATAGGTTAAACCTTGCATCACTCTTGAACCAATTACACCAGTAACAGTTAAATGATCTTCGTAATCATTATAACTATTTTCTACTTCATTTATACCAGCATCTATTTTTTCAACAACCTCATTTACTACTGTTTTTATTTCGTTAAAATCTTCAGCTGTTGCTTGGTTTTTTCTATTCGTTACAAGATTAACATCTACCTTATCCTCGTATTCTATTTTTTTCATCACTGAATAACTTTAGTTTTGAAACTTATTCTCTTCACTGTAGTGCATTCCTCCCAAATGGGAAATTGTTCTTTATTTCTGTCCAGGTAATTCTTTACATCTTCGAAAAGAACGCCAGCATGTTCGCGATGTTTGTAGTACCAATCTTTCCGTTCTTTGAAATCAACAGGATCAGAATGTGGAGTCTGTTTGATCACCTGACCAAAGGAGGTATCTGTAATTCCACCTTTAAATAAATAGGTCCCGTAAATGAAATGAGCTAACACTCCTTTAATACCTTCGTGCTGGTAGGGGTAATCTTCATAGGTGTACTCACCTCCGTTAATGAGTTTCTGATAACTTGCCTCATCTTTGTTCTTTATCATGTCATAAAAGAACTTCTCGGGCAATAGATTTCTTAGGTCGAACATTTGAGCCTGTTGGATGAACTTGTTAAAGTCCTTATCATTACGACCAATAGCAACCTGAAAATATTTTTCAACGTCTGTTCTATTCAGTAGAAGTTCCATCGTTCACTTTTTTAGGGGTTCCTAACATTTTATCAGCTACATCTCTCGAGTAGCCAAATATTTCCATTAACATAGTAAGACCTGCCTCACGTTCTGTTGTTTCTTCAGATACACTCTTTTGAATATCAAGAACAGCGGTTACACCTCCAACGGAACCTCTCAAGGTTGCACGAGCCTCTTTGATCTTCTCATCGAAGTCAACTCCATTCACAGTCTCATCACCTGCAGTTCCATCATCCAGTAAGGAGTATTGTTTTATCTTCCAATCATTCTTGGGATTAATATCATTTTTATAATTATCGAACAAAATGGAAAAGAGTCTCTCGATTCTAGTTCTGTCACGTGCAATTAAAGAGTTGTACACAGCCTGAGCCTTTCGAAGATCTTCACCCGAAGTGTTTCCCAGTTTGCCAGCTACATAATCC
>JADGFH010000083.1 GCA_016743925.1 Labilibaculum sp. | reverse complement strand
CTCCTCCTGAAAAAGCTCATACAACACCGAAAGAGATTTTAAATTGCTAAAACCATCAATTTGGAGGGCATAAAAGTTTAAAATCGCTCGCAAAACTACATCAACATCTTCTTTGCTTAATTTCAAATCATTAACTTGATCAATTGAAGCATTAAATAAAGAATTAAGCTTTCGACTAAGTTGTAAATTTAGGCAATGAGCATGTATTTTTAATTCTGGCACAAAAAAGCCATTATCCATATCAAAATACGCATTTTGCTCTGACCAATTTAGTTGAGGAAAGAAGCCTAAAAAGCGCGTTAGCTTGCTTAAAAAATACAAATGAAATCGTTTTATCGACTCTTCCGATAAATCTAAGTATCGAATACTGTTGTATAAGAAAACGAATAATTCTTGGTTTGCTTCTTCTTCACGAAGCACTTTTGAGCAAACTTCTGTTAAGAACAACACCATCGCACTTTTGTAAACATCAAAAACCAAATTATTTAAATTCTCACACAATCGAACTTCTTTCAAAGATTGAATGTTCTTGCCTTCTCTGTGATAGACTTCCATATCCAAAAGAAAGAAAGGTCGAAATAAGTTGCTTTTATTTGCTGATTTTTTTGATCGACCACCCTTTACAATGTACGCTTGACGTCCGAATTTCTCTGTATAAACCTGCACAATAATGCTTGTTTCTCCATATTTTAACTGGCTAAATACAATGCCTTTGGTTTGATGAATCATGCAAGTAAGTTTAGTGAATAAAGAGTAATTTAATCACTTTCGATTTGGAACCATCTGAATTCGAGCAGAATATTAGGTAAACACCCGTATGAACTCTCGAGCCATTAAAATTTTTGCCATCCCAAATGTACTGTCCGCCAGCTGACTTTCCTTCCATAACCAAATTACCACCTATATCGGTAATTTTCACGGTCGATTCTGACATTAAGCCACTCACAACAATATCTCCATGATAGGTTTCTCTCACTGGATTTGGGTAAACATACAAATCATTGTAGGATTCCTCTCCTTCTGTTACACCTCCCTTGTACGATACCATTCCTTTATCGGTAAGGAAAAACACTTCGCCAGTAGAAGGATTGACTGAAATTTTTTGAATATTATTAGAAGGCAAAGGACTGTTTTCGTTTGTAAAATGTGCCAATTGCTCGTCTGCATTTTCAGATACCAAAAACACACCCGAATTCTCGGTTCCTAACCATTTTTGGTTAGCTCCATCCACAGCTATACTTACAACCGTTTCGCTTCCAAGTAAAAAATGAGCAGATCCATCAATTGTTATAATTGGCTGATAAGCAACGAAATCACCACTTCGAAATAGATTTCCAGGATTTGAATACACGGCAACACCACTTGCTGTTCCCAGCCAAACATCTCCATCTTCATCTTCAACTACATCATAAACCTGAGAGCTGATGGTGGCGTTATTTTCATCACGAATTAGAAAAGAAGCAACTATATCATCATCTTCATTAGCCAAGGTTCCATTTTCATTAAATGCAAATAAGGATTGACCTAGATTATTTAAAACCCATTTATCTCCATTCGACAAACAGAGTATTTTTTTCATATTTACCCTATTTGCAAGTGCTGAATAATTCAAACTGATCCATTCGTTCTCTAATGTCAAAACCTTTATCGGACTTGATGAATTGGCATCTAAAATCCATAAATTCCCATCTCTGTCGCTATCAATTCCACTTATGCCTTTCGTTCCTAAGGGCGAATTTCCAGAATCCCAATTCCTTAAGTATTGCTGATCTTTAAAAACAAAAATTCCATCGCCCCAACTTGCTGAGTACACAAGTGATTGATCTCTTTTATTCGCACTAATTGCAATCAAATCGGTACTTTCAATAAAAGCATCTGTATTCTTTTCCGTATAATTAGTCCATTCCTGATCGTGAAACTGATACAACTCAGCCTTATGATCTATCCCCTCAAATGAGTTATCGTAGCCTCCTGCCACAGCCCAAGTATCACTACCATGCGAATACACATTGGTAAGGTTCCCACTCAGTGGACCATCTGGTTTTAAAACACTTAGACTTCCTCCAATTATTTCTACTAAGGATTGCTCCCAATCAGCAACAAATGTTCTGCCATCATATTCATATGCATCGCGCATTTGCTGTAAGTTTGATGAGCTAATTACATCTGCTTGTGTACCATTTGAGTTGAATATTTGTGTTTCTTCAGCTTGTACAACCCACAATTGATCATTTGCATTATTTAGCGAATATATTTTAGTAAAACCACTTCCAAAAGTGGACCAGACTCCAGTTTTATACTGATACAACTCACTTACTGTTTCTGACAAGTCACGACTAACAACAGGATTTCCATTCAAAAATTTCAAATGCGAACACTCCTTTTGAAAATCTGGAATACCATTCTGGAGTGTCCAGCTATTAAAATCAGTCAAGTTTATCGCATTCCAATTTGCTGAGAAAACACCTCTATCAGTAGCTGCCCAAATCTCATTCTCACTAAATGCTAACTCATTAACCTCAAGTTGCTCACCACCACTGCCAATAAAATAAGTATCAGCAACTTCTTCTCTAACCATATTGACAACAACGATTCCAAAATTAGTTCCCAAGTAGGCAAAGCCATCTCGAATTGCAATCGAGTTGATTCTTTTATCGCTTACCAAAGCAAAGTTTTTAATATCCGGAAGATTGGTAATTTTTCCATCTGATATCAAATCTAAATTACCATTTGTATAAGCTACCAAAAGTGTTTGCTCATTTTCCGACCATTCCACAGTACTAATTTCCGACTCTGAAAGACCACTCGTTTTACTGTAGGCAACAAGCTCATTATCTTGTAAAGAATAAGAGAACAATCCTGATTCCGTTAAACAATACAATCTATCTCCTGCTTTAACAAGCTTACTGGCTTTTTGATAAGGCAAGTGCTCTCGCCACTCACCTAATCGCAACTGTCCATATCCCGTAAAGGAAAATAGAACAAATAGTAAAAAGAATAGATTTCGCAAAACTGACATATGAATATTCTTTTAGATTTATTTAAGCCTTTTTAGATACGCCACTAATTTTTGTACTGCCAAACCTCTATGGCTAATTCTATTTTTTTCACTCATTTCCATTTCTGCGAATGAAACATGGTAACCTTCTGGCTCGAATATTGGATCGTATCCAAAACCATCAATTCCACGTTCATTTTCAAGTATATTTCCTTTAACGATACCTTCAAATTGCGTTTCCTTACCATCAATCAATAAAGAAATTACAGTTCGAAACCTTGCTTTTCTATTTTCGATGCCTTTTAAATTTAAAAGTACCTTTTTCATATTGCCTTTCGCATCTTTATCAACACCTGCATACCTGGCAGAATAAACTCCTGGCTCATTATTTAAAGCTTCAATTTCCAAACCAGTATCATCAGCAAAACAATTTACATTGTACTTGTCAAAAATATGCTTCGCCTTCTGATTCGCATTTTCTTCTAATGTTTCGTAATCTTCTGGAATTTCATCAGTACACTGAATATCCGCCAAACTTAACAGTTCAATATCTTCACCTAAAATATTTTGTAATTCTTTTAATTTATTCAGGTTATTGGTTGCAAAAACAAGCTTCATAATTACTCTTTTATCAATTTATGGATATAAAAAAACAACGGCTATACAACCGTTGTTCAAATATATAAAATTCAAATTTATGCTTTAATAAAAACTACCATATTTGGCTAAATCTGTTCTTGGATTAACACACATTACTGGAACGTGAGCCGAATTAGCAATCACAAATTGCTCATGAGCACCCAACATATAATCCTGGAAAGAAATGTTCTTCGTTGTCATGATTAAGATGATATCTGCTTCAATTTTCTTAGCAAAATCAACAGTTTCCATTGCAAAATCGTTACCGCCGTCAGCTGTATCAATTTCATAATCAATACCTCTGTTTTCCAAATATTTTTTTGCGAATACCAAATTGGCTTTTGTTCTTTGAAGCATTTGGCCTTCAGGTATTTTAGGTGTAATAATTCGCATTTTAGCCTTAAAGAATTTACCTAAGAATTCAGCCCAACTTAATTTTTCCTTATTCTCTTTCTTAAAATCAACAGGAAGACAAACCGAGGAATATTTCTTTTGAACTGGTGGAGCTTGCACAACAATAAACGGTACGCGTGAACCAATAATTACTTTCAAAGCCCAACTACCTGTAAGTTTTTGCATTCCTTTAATACCATGAGTACCCATAAGTACCAACATGGAATTCATTTCTTTGGCAATATCGTTAATGGAAGTAAAAATACTTCCTTCACGTACAATTATTTCAGGGCGAATTCCTTTTTCTTTTTCAATTTTCTCAACAGCCTCAAGCATTTTTACATTAGCCTCCTCAATTTGAGATCCTTTTTTTACAATATGCAGCAATGATACATTTGCATCAACATTTTCAGCAAATATTAATGCATGTTCTAATGCGTACTCTGCGACAGTTGAAAAATCCCATGCCACGAGTATTGATCTTTTAGTGTTTTCCATAGTTTTAAGTAAAAAGGATGGTCAAAACAAATATTAACATAACCGAACGACAATTTAGCTAAATTCTTCTAAACTAGCAAATTTAACAGGCTTCTGTTAAGATTGAGTATTAATTTACGAAGAAGGCCTATATTTTGAAAATTCTTGGCTATTTTTATTACCATTCTTTGTAATGAATACTAATTTGAAACTAATGCACATCTTCCTAAACTACTTAAGTTTTTCATATACACCTAATTACCTTCCACATTTACTTTTATCCTTGGGAGAAAATACGATAAATTTCATTTCTGAAAACATAGTTGCAATTGGTATTCTTCAAATTTTACTATTTGCCTTGATGTATTTGTGGCATCACCTAAGGTTAAAAAAACAAAGAAAAACCATTGAAAATGAATTTTACGATAAAAATCAAGAGATAATAGACCAAAAAGATAAAGCAGAGAAATTACTTTCAAACCTATTACCTAAACAAACTGCAGAAGAATTACAATCTACGGGTAAAGTTAGTTCTCGAAGGTATAGAATGGTAACTGTTCTGTTTTCCGATATCCATGGTTTTACCAAAATTGTAGAGCAAATGAATCCTGAAGATTTGATCGATGAACTGGACAAATTCTTTATGCATTTTGATTCTGTGGTAGAAAAATTCAATATTGAAAAAATAAAAACAGTAGGTGATGCTTACATGTGTGCCGGAGGGATTCCAAATAAGAACAGAACCAACCCAATAGAAGTAATTTTAGCTGCAATGGAAATTCAGCAGTACATGAAAAGTATGAAGATCAACTCAAAAGCTGGTAAAAAAGCCATTTGGGGACTGCGTATTGGTGTACATACAGGTCCTGTAATTGCTGGTGTTGTTGGAACTAAAAAGGTAAGCTATGATATTTGGGGTGATACCGTAAATACTGCTAGTAGAATGGAATCATCTGGTTCCGTTAGCGAAATAAATATATCGGCAATGACCTACATGCTGGTTCGTGATTTCTTTATTTGTGAATACAGAGGGCGAATGCCAGTTAAATACAAGGGAAATATCGACATGTACTTTGTTAAAGGCTTTAAGCCTAATATGTCGTCCGATCTAAAAGGTTTAGTTCCTAATCAGCATTTTATTACTCAATTTCAGATGCTACGCTATGATGATTTGGAAGAAGCAATTCTTACCAAATTGGAAAACGAGTTGCCTAAAAACCTATATTACCACAATCTAAAACACACCATTGATGTTATAACGGAGGTTGAAATTATTGGTAGAAAGGAAGGCATTAACGATCCTGAAATGATTATTCTAAAAACTGCCGCTTTATTTCATGATACTGGTTTTATATTATCATATAATAATCATGAAGAGTGCGGTGTTAAAATGGCGCGTCATATTCTACCAAAATATTTCTATTCTGAAGATCAAATTGAGAAAGTTACCAATCTTATTATGAATACTAAATTTCCACCTCAACCTAAGACCAAACTGGAAATGATCATATGTGATGCCGATCTTGATTATTTAGGTCGAACCGATTTTATTCCAGTATCCGGAAATCTATATAGAGAGTTAAAAGAGCATGGAAAGATCAAGAGCATTGACGATTGGAATAGGCTGCAAATCAAATTTATAGAAAACCATCAGTACTTTACCGAAACTGCTCGTAACATGCGAGATGTGAATAAAATAAGACAACTCGATAAACTCCGAGAACTAATTTAACTACTTTCCTTTAAGCTGAGTATATTGATTTTAAATTAGCAATCCCCTACCGTTTCCAACATCAATATTATGGCTCTCTTTTAAAATTGACGTAAATTGAATAGAGTGATAATCAACACGTAAGTGATTGAACACAACAAACATTCTAGAAAAGGGGGAACATGATCACAAATTTAGAAAACATTCTTTCGGATAGTGCCAAAAGCATGAAACGATCGGTTATCAGAGAGCTATTAAAATTAACTCAAAGACCTGATATCATCTCTTTTGCGGGCGGATTACCAGCTCCTAGTACATTTCCGATTGAAGAGTTAAAACAAATAAGCAATGAAGTTCTGGATGAAGAAGGAAGTTCTGCTTTGCAGTATGGTCAAACTGAAGGTGAAACTCATCTTCGCCAAATCCTGCTTGAACGTTATCAAAAAATTGGTTTGAACATTAGTATTGATAATATTAGCATACTTACCTCATCTCAACAAGGACTCGATTTAGCTGGTAAAATATTTATTAACCGAGGCGATAAAATCATTTGTGGCTTACCGAGCTATTTGGGTGGATTAGGAGCTTTTTCGAACTATGGAGCAATTCCTATAGGTATAAAATTTGATGAATTCGGAATGCGATCCGACTTGCTTGAAGAAGCTTTAGTTAAACTTCAAGCAGCTACTGATTTGCCAAAATTTATTTATGTAATTCCTGATTTCCAAAACCCTGCAGGCATCACCATGCCAGAAGGCAGAAGATTGGAAATCATCGATATTGCTAAAAAATACAATATTTTAATCATTGAAGACAGTCCATATCGAGAATTGCGTTTTGAAGGAGCATCTCAAAGAATGATGTATGATCTGGACAATTCAGGACAAGTGATTTGTCTGGGAACTTTTTCTAAAATTTTTGTTCCTGGATTTAGAATTGGATGGGTAATTGCTCACGAAGCTATCATCAATAAGTTTGTAAAAGCCAAGCAATCGACTGACCTCTGCACCTCTCCTTTTGTACAAAAAATTACCGCCAGATATCTCGAAAAAGGATTGTTCGACAAAAACTTAAAAAACATTATAAAAATGTATCATCGCAAACGTGATGTGATGCTAGAAGCCTTTGAGGAATTTATGCCTAAGGGAGTTAAATGGACAAAACCTGAGGGTGGTTTATTTCTTTTTCTTATATTGCCTGAAGATATGGATGCGGAAGACCTCTTTAAAATTGCAATTGAGAAGAATGTCGCATTTGTATTGGGTTCGGTTTTCCACTGCGATGGCAGTGGTAAAAACACCATAAGGATTAACTTTTCCTTTATGGATGAAGACCAGAATAGAATAGGTGTTCAACGATTAGCTGAATCGATCAAAACCTTACAAAAAGACAAATATTTAACCGTTTGATTTAAAATCAAACACTTTTTTATTTTTTATAAATCCTAAATTCTCACCTTACAATGAGATAAGAGAGAGTTCCATTTGGTACTCTCTCTTTTATTTTTGGTCTATTTCATTGCCATTATAAAAAAAAGAGGAAATTCTAAATAGAATTTCCTCTTTTTATCTTTTTGCTAATGGCTAAGCGCCAATTGCATTCTTAAAATTCAATAATTGTATTCCAATCGTGCTTGTCCTCAACTGTTCCGTACTGAATTCCACGAAGCGTTTCGTACAATTTGAAACTAGTTTTTCCAGCCTCATCACCGAAGAAATAATCAATCTTGTTGTCAGCATCAACCACTTTACGAATTGGAGAAATAACAGCAGCAGTTCCACAAGCTCCAGCTTCGGTAAAATTAGCTAATTCTGTCACCTCAATTGGACGACGCTCTACATTCATTCCCATATCTTCTGCAATCTGACACAAACTTTTGTTTGTAATAGATGGCAAAATTGAGTTTGATTTTGGCGTTACGTAAGTGTTATCCTTAATTCCGAAGAAATTAGCTGGACCACATTCGTCAATATATTTTTTCTCTTTAGCATCTAAGAACAATACTGCCGAGTATCCTTCGTCATGTGCACGAGAACCTCCTCTTAACGAAGCAGCGTAGTTACCACCTACTTTGATAGTACCTGTTCCTTGAGGAGCAGCACGATCGTATTCGCGATAAACAACGTAATCGGTTGGCTTGAAACCTTCTTTGAAATAAGGTCCTACTGGCATTACAAATACAGCAAATGTGTATTCTGGAGCTGGACTAACACCAACTTGTGCACCATTTCCGAATAAAACAGGACGAATATAAAGAGAAGCTCCTGATTCATACGGAGGAATCCATCTTTCATTCAATTTAATCGCCTTTACAACTGCTTCTTCAAACAAATCAACAGGCATTTCAGCCATCATGATACCGTGAGAAGAAGTTTGCATACGTTTTGCATTCTCATTGATACGGAATACTCTAACTTTTCCATCTGGGCCTTTAAAAGCTTTTAAACCTTCAAATGCTTGCTGTCCGTAATGCAGACCTGTAGCTGCAATATGTACATTTACTTGATCTGAAGAAGAAGTTTCTAATTCTCCCCATTTTCCATCACGAAAGTGACAACGAACATTGTAATCAGTTTTTGTGTAACCAAAACCAAATTCTTCCCAGTTAATTTTTTCCATCTCTAATTAAGAATTTTACGATTAGTAAAGGATATTTATTGTGTTTTGTTTTGAGTATAAAAATACAAAGACAAATATATTAAGAAATTCGATCTTTTTGCCTACAATTTGTTCCTTTTTTGCTTATTCTGCTTTCAATTCAATTAAATATCCGCTGTGTTTGCGAATATTTATTACTTTCCCTTCGTCAAAAATTAAGTACTGTCCCTTAATTCCTTTCAAAATTCCAGTAAATTCTTTCTCTTTTTCAAAGCTAAAACTCACCACTTTGTCAGGAATCATCTCCATTGGATAAACAATATCAGTAAGCTCATCCTCATCAGAAATATATTGTTGTAATTCAGGATGAAGTAATTCTTTTGCTTTAACTTTCTCCTCAGCTAGGTCAATATCATTTGAATTAACCAACTTCAACATTGCCCGCCAATTTGTTTTATCTGAAAAATGCTCTTTTAGGGCAACTTCAATTACACCTGCAATATGTCTATTAGGTGTTTTAGCCAATTTAATAGCTTTACTTGCACCTTGATCAATCCATCTTGTTGGAACCTGAGACTCACGAGTTACACCTACTTTTAAGTTCCCAGAATAGGCTAAATAAACATAGTGTGGTTTCAATGAATTCTCTTTTGCCCATTCCATATCCCTAGCAATTCCCAGATAAGAAAGATCTAACTCTGGACGCAAAATACTAGGATCTGTTTGTGGCAATGTGGTAAAACAAGTATAACAATAACCTTGTGAAAATGATGTTTTTGTTTTTTTGCCACAATGAATGCAATTGATCTGACCCAAATAGGTAAGCTTTAATTCCTTACCAATTAAAACATTCAAATCAATCTTTTCATTACCAATTGGTAGTTGATACTTAACCTGATCGTCAAGATCAGTATGCATTTTTCTTATATTTCCTTGTTTTTGCATTCAACTGCTGTTTACAAATTCGACTCAATAACCTTTATCATCTGGTCTAGCTCTTTTTGATCGAAACCAACTCCTTGCCAAATGATTTTTCCGGTTTTATCAACAATAAAGTTACGAGGAATGTACTGACTTGCAAATTTAGAATATACCTCACGTTTAGGATCTGGAGCAATTGGGAAAGTAAAACCTTTCTTCTTATTCCATTTAAGCAATTCTTCCTTCGTATGCTCTCTTCCGATTGAAACCATTGCAAAGTTCTGATCTTTAAACTTAGGCCACACTTGGCTTTCTACCTCTGGCATTTCTTTCATACATGGTCCGCACCAAGTAGCAAAGAAATTAATTAATACCACTTTACCCATTAGCTTTTCGATGGCAACTTCTTCTCCATCAAGAGTTGTGACTGTAAAAGTGGGTACTTTGTCTCCTTCTTTCACCAATGATCCTTGATGATTTTGAGCAATTAAATTTGTTGTAGCAATAATGGCAATTAGCGCAAATAGTAATTTTTTCATATTAATCTTGTTAGAGACGCACTGCATTGCGCCTGTACATTTCAAATTATCCGCATCGGTACAATACGATTATTGAATTAAATCATTTGTAACCTCTACAATTTTATACAATTTATCTGATCGGCGAATCATTGTATCCATGGCAATGGAAAAACTATCCCCTTTCACAGCTTTTTCGACTGATTTCATGCCAACACGAATCTCTTTTATTGTGGTTTCTACCACTCCTGTTGTAGGTCCTGTAATCAGGATATTATCTCCTACACTCAACTCTTGAGATTCCAATTGGAATTCCGCAACTTTTATCTTGGCAAAGTAATTGGTTCCTTTTCCAACAAGCATTTTACGCTTTGTAGCACGGTTACCATATTCGCTGCTCCACTCTCCAAGCTTCTGCCCCAAATAGTATCCATTCCAAAAACCACGATTAAACACCGTTGCCAATTGATCCATCCACATGTCAATCTTCCCTTGATTATAAGATCCATCAAGGTAAGCATCAACAGCTTCGTTGTAACTAGAAAGTACTGTTTTTACATATTCTGGAGAGCGAGCACGACCTTCAAATTTTAGAACACGAACACCAGCATCTATCATTTTATTTACGAAACCAATTGTACACAAATCTTTTGGCGACATGATAAATTCATTATCAATCTCCAATTCGTTACCAGATTCTTTTTCGGTTACCGTATAAGCCTTTCTGCAAGTTTGCATGCAAGCACCACGATTGGCCGAAGAATTTTTCTCGTGCAAACTCAAATAACATTTTCCTGAAACCGCCATGCACAATGCTCCGTGTGCAAACATCTCGATTTGTATCAATTCGCCTTTAGGTCCGCGAATTTCTTCCTCAATAATTTGCTTGTAAATAGCAGCAACCTGATTCAAGTTTAACTCACGAGCCAATACAACCACGTCGGCAAATTGCGCATAAAATTTAACCGCCTCAATATTCGTGATATTGCATTGAGTAGAAATATGAACCTCTACATCTATTGTTCGTGCATACATGATTGCAGAAACATCGGCAGCAATAATAGCTGTTACGCCACCTTCTTTTGCCGCATCTACAATTTTATGCATCACCTTAATGTCATGATCGAACAATACTGTATTCACAGTAAGGTAAGATTTGATATTGTTTTCCTTACAAAGGGAAGCTATTTTATGCAAATCTTCAATGGTAAAATTGTTTGAAGATCGCGATCTCATGTTCAACTGCTCAATGCCAAAGTAGATAGAATTGGCTCCTCCCTGAATAGCCGCCATTAATGATTCATAAGAACCAACTGGTGCCATTAATTCAATTTCACTTCTATTCATCTAATAAATCTCCTTAATCTGGAAAAAATAAAAATTACAATATTTAAGCCTTTGTACAGCTGTTAAATAAAGACTTGCAAACAAATGTACAGACTTTCTGATTTTCAGCAAAAGTACTCTTTCTGTGCCAGTCTTGCAATACAAATAAAGCTACCAAAACAGTTAATTCTCTGGCTTAATATTGCTTAATCCGAAAACAGCCACTTGTTTAAGAGATTTAATTAATCTACTTTTGCGCCACAGCTATTTGATACACTGGGATAATAGCCTTCCTTTTACGACTGATGGTGAACAGTTTATATGGAAAATATCCCGTTTTTTCCTAAGCTAGTTTAGGAATCTCTTTTGTAGCCTCTAATTTTCGCGAGTTTTATAATATTTCGCTGCTACCTTATCCTAATAGCTTTTTTAGATTAACAATTAAGGTATAAGCAATCGTTTTCAAACGCGTTTGCATGTTAAAACATAAAATGGATATTGGCCTATGAAGTATAGAGCTTACACGCTGAAGACCTTTAAAAAGATCCCTCAAATTTCGAGGTTAAGCGAAGAACAGATTTTTGATATTGAAGTGGTTGGAGAAGTTCTTCCCTTTAAAGTTAACAATTATGTTGTTGATGAATTGATAGATTGGGATCATTTTGAGAACGATCCAATTTTTATATTGACATTTCCTCAAAAGGACATGCTTTCGAAGAGTCATTACGATAGAATGGCTAAATTGATTAAAGCGGAAGCTCCAAAACACGAAATTGTAAAAGCAGCCAATCAGATCCGCATGGAACTGAACCCAAATCCGGCAGGACAAGTACACAACGTACCTGAACTGAATGGTGAGAAATTGGTTGGGATCCAGCATAAATACAACGAAACCATGTTGTTTTTCCCTACTCAGGGACAAACTTGTCATGCATACTGTACTTTCTGTTTCCGTTGGCCTCAATTTACGGGTATCGATGAATTGAAATTTGCGATGAAGCAAGTTGATTTGGTAATTGAATACTTAAAGGCTAATCCTCAAATTACCGATTTGTTGTTTACTGGCGGTGATCCAATGGTAATGAAAACAAAGATGTTTGAGAATTACATCGATGCAATTTTTGCTGCTGATATTCCACACTTGAAAACCATTCGTATTGGAACCAAGACTTTGGGATACTGGCCATACCGATATACAAGCGATGATGATGCTCAACAATTGTTGAATGTGTTTGAAAAAATCACCAATAAA
>JADGFH010000847.1 GCA_016743925.1 Labilibaculum sp. | reverse complement strand
CGTGAGTACGATGGATTGAACTTTCCAATGATACCCTATGTAATGGCCGGCGAATTAATATCGCGAGCTGATGGTGGTTTTGCTAATATTTGGGGACTTCAGGATTGTGCTGAAACAATTCACGAATTTGCTTCAAAAGAGCAGAAAGATAATTACCTACCTCGCTTCGCAAAAGGTGCTACTGCTGCAATGGATTTGACGGAGCCAGATGCTGGTTCTGACCTTCAGGCTGTAATGTTGAAAGCAACTTATAACAAAGATGAAGATCAGTGGTATTTGAACGGTGTGAAACGTTTTATCACAAATGGTGATGGCGATGTCTCATTAGTTCTTGCTCGTTCTGAAGAAGGAACTACTGATGGTCGTGGTTTGTCAATGTTTATTTACGACAAAAAACACATGGATGTTAAAGTCCGTCGTATTGAGCACAAAATGGGAATTATTGGTTCTCCGACTTGTGAGTTGGTATTTACCAATGCACCTGCAGAATTGGTTGGTTCTCGTAAAATGGGATTGATCAAATATGTAATGTCGTTAATGAATGGTGCACGTTTAGGTGTAGGCGCTCAATCTGTAGGTATTGCTGAAGCAGCTTACCGTGAAGGTTTAGCTTATGCGAAAGAACGTCGTCAGTTTGGTAAAGCAATTATCGAATTTCCTGCAGTTTACGAAATGCTTACAAATATGGAAGCTAAATTGAATGCTTCTCGTTCAGTATTGTATGAAACAGCTCGTTTTGTTGATGTTTACAAAGCATACTACCACATTTCTCAAGATCGTTCATTAGATAAGGATGAGAGAAATGAGATGAAGAAATATCAGAAGATTGCTGATGTATTTACACCTTTGTTGAAATTGTTTGCTTCTGAGTTTTGTAACGAAGTTGCTTACGATTCATTGCAAATTCATGCGGGTTCTGGATATATGAAGGATTACCCAATTGAGCGTTTAGTTCGTGATGCTCGTATTACGAATATCTACGAAGGAACTACTCAATTACAAGTTGTTGCTGCGGTTCGTGGTGTTACTACAGGTGCATATATTGCTAAGATTAAGGAGTATGAAGCTTCTGAATTAAATCCTCAGTTAGAGTATATCAGAACTTCATTAAAAGCTATGACTGCTAAATATGAAGAGGCTGTAGCTAAAGTTAATGAAATTAACGCTACTGCTGATCACAATGATTTCCTTGATTTTCACGCTCGTCGTTTAGTTGAAATGGCTGGTTATATTATTATGGGATATTTATTGTTGACTGATACAACTAGAAATGACAAGTACAAAGCTTCTTGCGAAGTATTTGTTAAAATGGGACAGGGAAAAGTTGCTGCTCATTTGGAGTATGTTATGTCTTCAGAATTGAAAGATCTAGGTATTTTCAAAAAATAATTAAGTTTTGACTTAATTCAGGAGGTTTCCAATTGGGAACCTCCTTTTTTTGTGTTAAATTTTCGTTAAGTTGAATTAACGTTTACTTAAAATGCAAAAATGGGTAGGTTAACGGAAAGAAATTAGTTTTGTCGGAGATTGTTAAGAAAATATGTCGACTTAATGACAAATAAAAGTCAAACTACTAAAACAACCAAAATGAATTTTAGAACCTTACTAATTGGAGCTTTATCACTATGCTTAGGATTTACTGCAATTGCACAAGAGCAAGCAGAGTTTAAACCATCCGGAAAGGCTAGTGGAAAAGTATTCTTTAACTACCACTATGATATGACGAATGGTGAAGAACAAGAAAGTAGTTTTGAGCTTAAAAGATCTTACTTAGGATATGATTATAATTTTGCCAAAGGTTTTAAAGCGAGTATTACACTTGATGTTGGTAAAAATGATGGAGGTAGTGATTATACCGCATTCCTTAAAAAAGCACAATTGGATTGGACTATGTCGCCAGTTGTAAAAGTTACATTAGGAATGATTAGTACAATTCAATTTAAGGAGCAGGAAAGATTTTGGGGATACCGTTACATCAGAAAATCATTTTCAGATGAGTTTGGTTTTGAGCCAAGTGCAGATGTTGGGGTGAAAGCTAATTTTAAAATTAGCGATTCGTTTTCAGCAAACGCTATTATTATGAATGGAGAAGGGAATAAGAATTTACAAGATGAAGATGGAAAGCAAAAAGTTGGTGCTAGTTTAATATACGCTAAGACTGGTTTAATTGCTAAGGTTTATACTGATGTACTAACGACTACTCTTGCTGATGAAGAAGGCAATGAGACAGAGGTAACTTCAAATAGTTTTGTTGGATTTATTGGATACGAATTTTCTGATCAATTTAGATTAGGTGCAGAATACAACTTGTTGACCAATGCAACAAAGTTTTCTGATGTGGCAGAAGATAAAGATATGACAGGTTTATCTTTTTATTCAACTTATACATTTAATAAGCAATGGGAAGTATTTGGAAGATACGATAAGCTTAACTCAAATACCCTGAAAGGTGAAAGTGAGAAATGGAATTTGTCTAATAATGGTGGTGCAATTACTACAGGAGTTCAATATGTGCCAGTAAGAGGAGTTAAAATGGCACTGAATTACCAAGGATATAATTTTAAGGATTCTACTAAAGAGGATAATTCATTGGTTTACGTAAACTTTGAGTTTAAATTTTAAACTCAATATTAATTAACGAGACGATTTATTTTCTGCTTACATTTTAGATGTGAGCGG
>JADGFH010000082.1 GCA_016743925.1 Labilibaculum sp. | reverse complement strand
GTAATCCACCAAACTAAGTATTTCATGAAAGACAATATTCTTTGGTATTTTGAAAATTTTAATTTTCTCGATTCTCTATCGATGAAAGAGAAAATGGAACTTAGCAGTCAGGCAAAAATGATGGAAGCGAAGAAAGATCAAACAATCTTTTTACCAAGCGACGTTTCCAACTCTATTTACTTTTTAAAAGAAGGAAAAGTAAAGATATCCTCCTTTTCGGATGAAGGAAAAGAATTAATCTTTGCCATATTAGGACCTGGAGAAATTTTTGGAGAATTAGCCATCGCTGGTCAAACCAATAGAGAACAAATTGCTGCAACAACTGAAGATGCCATTATTTGCTATGTTAATGTAGAAGAGTTTGAGAATTTTTTGGCTAGTCATCCACGTTTAAGTTTACGAATAACCAAACTCATTGGATTCAGACTTAAAAAGATACGTAGCCGTTTAGAGCGGATGTGGTTTAAATCAGCTGCAGAAAGAGTTAAAAGTCTTTTATCCGATTTAATAGAAGAACATGGAATAAAGATTGGTGATGAACGAGAAATTCGATTGAACCTTACTCATCAAGATATTGCAAACCTTGCTGCTACAACGAGGCAAACTGTTACCTCTACTTTTAATGAATTGGAACGAGAGGGTATTATCACCTATGATAGAAGACGAATTCTAGTTCGGAAACCAAAAGAACTTACTTGAAAAATCATTTAGCCTAAGCTTTTCGCTTTGGCTTTATTTATTCTTAATTGTTCTATCTTGCTTCGAATTGGTTTGTAACGCAATAAAAATCCCACCCCTAATATACTAGCGTATAAAATCCAGTCTTCCTTCATTAATAGCACATGCATTAAGGCTAAAACCCCTGCAAAATAGGACAATCTATGTACCTTTTTCCATGATTTTTTGAGCCATTTCATCGAACGTTTATTGGAGGAAATCATCAAGAAAAAGACAATCGTAAAGGCTAGAAAACCAACAATCAATTCCGGTTCGCTAAATACTGCCAGAAACCCTTCGTAAGTAATAAATAATAGGAAATGAAGTAGAGCATAAACTCCTGTAGTAATTCCAATTGCCTGACGTGTGTATAAACCACAAGTCCAACCAAAAAGAATTCTTAATGGTGTGCACATTAAAATAGCTAGTAAAAAACGTATAGCCCACTCTCCTGTAATTTGGCTAGCATACTTAATTCCTGGTATGGAATCAAAATCCATTAGATCTGCAATGTGTGGAGGATATTCATAATCATCAAATAGTAAGAAACCGTAAGTATTATCCTCAAAATTGAAACTTATCATTTCG
The DNA here is from genome assembly GCA_016743925.1 of Labilibaculum sp. GTDB lineage: Bacteria > Bacteroidota > Bacteroidia > Bacteroidales > Marinifilaceae > Labilibaculum. The sequence continues at coordinate 11,594 of JADGFH010000082.1, read as the reverse complement.
AATAAATTCGCAAGTGGTAAACTTGCAATGATACAAACCAAAATCCAGCTCCAATGTTTCTTCAACCAATTCATCTAAAATTCAATATAATTTTTCTCAATAAACACATTACCAAAATAATCCTTTACATCAATCTGAAATGATGCAATCCCATGTTCAAACAATAAAAATGCTAAATTAGATCGAAAGGAAAAATACCAAGATATAGGTATTAACAAAATAAATACAAATCAACCAATTTTACTAATCTGTTTCAATCTATCCATATTTAATATGGTGATATTTCGACCATGAACTTTTAAAATATTTTCCGATTCAAATCCACAAATTTGCTTAGATACACTCTCGCGGCTCGTACCAATCATATGTGCAATCTCTTTACGACTAAGCGGTAAAACAAAACTAGATGATTGAAAAATTACACTCGCAAAATAAAGCAAAGCATCTGCTACCTTACCAAATATCTTTTTCTGATGTTGGTCTATAAAACGGTGATAATTTCGAAGGCTATCGTTACATACGGAAGAAAGAATTTCAAAACTAAACTTTCCATTTTCTTGAATAAACTTAGAAAAAACAGATAAATCAATATAACAAACCGTAACCTTGGTTAAAGCCATATAAGAATAATGGTTTACCTTATCACTAAATATAGAGTGTAAGCCCAAATAAGAATGAGGTTTAACAACTTGTAGAATATATTCTTGCTGCAAGTTTCCTTTTCCATATTCTTTCACCAAACCACTTCGTAAGTAAACGATATGAGAAGCAATAGATCCTTCGGCTAATATCATTTCTCCTTTTTCAAATATTGCTTCATGATAGTTATCACTTAATAAATCTACTTCCGATTCGGACAACGTTTGAACAGCACAAGATTTATCTATACATGATTCACAATTGGAAAATATCGTATTTGTTTGTTTTAAGAACATAATTTTGTGATATATATCACGAAGATAAGATAAATCATTCACATAAAGTAATTATTACAAGCTCTAATTATAGCGTAACTTTACTGTACAATTAAGAACAATGAAAAAAACACTATTCATATTACTATTACTAATTTTGATATTATTTATCGACTATGTTTTGTTAATTGCATTTGGTTGGTCGGCACTTGAATTGGGCGCAAAAGACAAATTTTATTGTGGGTTTTATTGCAAGTTTGGAGTTTCTCTTCTGGTATTATCTTTTGTGGTTATTGTGGTATTATCAAGAAAACTTTTAGCCAACAAACAACTTTTTAAGCCGTAAACCAAATAATTAAGTTACAAGTGCAAAAAACCCGGATTGATCTAGTCAATCCGGGTTTCCTTATAATATTTTTTTTTAAAGCCCTAAGTTCTTATTCTTAATAACTTCATCTTGTAATTTTCTTGCTAATTTTTGTTCACGTACAAGTGCATTTTTACGATGTGCTTCATATTCTCCCCTTACATCTTCCAACGTCTCCTTTGTTTCCACAGTAATTACATTACTTCTTTTAAATAAGAAAAAACAAATTCCTGCTATTATCAGTGAACCTAAAATAAGAACCCACATAATCGTATTGTAAGTCGTTTTTGGCACTTCCATCCCAAAAAATGCCATACTATCTTTAGAATTAACGGTTTCATCTAATTTCTTCTTTACTGATTCCAATTCATTTTTTAGAGAAATAATTTCTGATTTTTGAGTTCCTGTCAATGATTTTGAATCAGATAGATTCTTTTTAACAAGATTTAAAGAGTCCTTTACATTTGCTTCAAATCGATTAAGAGATTTAATTTTAATAATCTTTTTATCTTCATATCGATTCGATATTTTCATCAAATAATCAAATTGTTCTTTAATCGTTCCATCATCTAAATAAGCCTTTCTTGGCGCTACTGCTTTTCTCTTTACTGTAGCTGTGCTTGTTGCTTGCTTTGTGACATTTTGTGTTTTCACCTCTTTCTTAACCGTTTCGGTAGTTTGCGCGAAAGTTGCAAAGGAAAATAAGGTAATTAAGGCAATTGTAAAAAATGATTTGTACATCTTCATTGGGCTTCTATTTGTTCTATTAGTGTTACTCAATTACAAAGAAAACGATAATCGAAAAAGAAAATTGTAATTCAAAGAATAATTTTTCTTAAACTTTACTTATGCTGAGTTTCTGCTGGCATTAATATTACCGTAAAGTGATCGAATTACCAAGTTCTGCAATATAGTATATTTATTCTGATCAATATTTCCTTTTAGCTCCATTTCTCTAATTTTCATTAAGGCAAATTGCTGAATACATATCAATGGCAATACAATCTCTTCTCTAAGTTTTATAGAATCTTTTAACTCCAAAGATAATTCCATCAATTCTTTTTGTCCTGAAACTTCTAACAACATCTCAACACTCAAAACATATTCATCATGAATCCAATTCCAAAAATCTCCAAACTCTGGATCTTTCTGCATGTATTGTGTTAAGGAGAAAAAAGATTTACTAATGGACTGCATACTGTTTTCCACTAATGTTCGAAAGAATAAGGAATTCTGATACAGCTTTTGGCAGCCTTCCATTTGTCCCTCATCTTTTAATCGCTTAATAGAAGTACCAACACCAAAAAAGCCTGGAACATTCTGTTTCATCTGACTCCATGCACCAACAAAAGGAATTGCACGTAAATCCTCAAAATTTAACTTGGCAGAAGCTTTTCTTTTACTTGGTCTGCTACCAATTTTTGCTTTTCCGTAATATTTAAGTGCACTCATTTTTTCAAGATATGGCACAAATTTATCCGAAGATTTAAAGCGATGGTACTCTTCCATACTGTATTTTGAAAGCAATTCCATTATTTCTTTATCCTCAGGATTAAATTGTTTGCTCTGATCTTCGAACAATCTATTTCCCAAACCTGCCGTAATCAACAATTCCTGATAGTATTTTGCAGATGCTTTAGTTCCAAATTTCGAGCTAATAGTTTGTCCCTGAATGGTCACTTGAATTTCCTGATTTTCAATATTGTTTCCTAAAGAAGAATAAAACTTATGCGTATTTCCTCCTCCTCGTGCTGGTGGTCCTCCTCTACCATCGAAGAAAACAACCACAATTCCTTTTTCTCGAGCCAAACGTGTAATATTTTCTTTGGCTTTGTAAATACTCCAATTAGCTGAAAAATAACCTCCATCTTTTGTTCCATCCGAAAATCCGAGCATTATGGTTTGCTTTTTTCCACGCTTAACTATGTATTGTTGGTAAACTTCATTTTCGAACAATTCTCTCATTGTTTCATCAGCCTTAGCTAAATCTTCAATTGTTTCAAAAAGCGGCACGATATCTATTGGTAAATCTTCCTCCCAAGCACATAGTTTGGCCATTGCAAAAACTCTTGCTACATCAACCGCTGTTTGACAATTACTAATAATAAAACGATTACAAGCTGGCTCTCCATTTTGCTCCTGTATCTCTTTCATTGCTGAAAAAACACGAATTGTGTCTTTACTTACCTCATCTGTTGTTGTAAATGAACTAATCGACTCATTTAATGCAAATAAATCATGAATAGAATTTTCTCTAATGTTTTTGCCTTTTAAAGCAGGCGACTCACATAACACATCAAATGCTTTTTTAATTATTCTACTATCTTGTCGGATATCGATACAAGCGAAGTGCGATCCAAATAGCTTCACCTTATTCTGAAATTTTTTCAATAAATCCAAGAAAAAACCATCATGTTCATTAATCAGCAAGGCTTCTATTTTTGAAAGACTAAGCTTAATTTCTTCAAGAGTAATCCCTTTTACTGTATCATTATTTATACGATCTAATACTTTTTCTTCTAGGTCTACAATTAACTCGTGCACTCCTTTAAAGCTTAAACGTCTTCTTAAAAGCCTCAAATCTTTGTAATAGTTGGTGAATAATATCGATCGTAACCTCTCTGCAACCTTTAAAGTAGTTTCTGAGGTAACAAATGGATTTCCATCTCGATCTCCTCCTGGCCAAAATCCAAATGAAATCATTGGACCGACATTTGTATCATCTAACTGTTCACTGCTCAACAACTCAGAATATAAAGCAGAGGCCGATTGGTAAAATATATTCTCCAAATACCAGCTTAAACTTTTAGCCTCATCGTAAGGAGTTGGTCGTTCTTTCTTAAAAAATGGCGTTTTTCCCAATTGCGTAAGTAGCACTTTGATTTGTAACAAATCACTTTTTTCGATTGCTTTTATTAAATCATTAATAATTGACAAAACCGTGCTTGGATAAAACTGAGTTGGATGGGCAGTTAAAACAATTCTTACAGCAAATTTTTCCAAATCACGCTTTACCTCATCCCATTTGTCTTTACGACTAATTTTCGATTTCAATGCTTTTAAACTTCCAGCACCATCCAAATCATTCAATTTATCAAAAACTGCATCTTCCACTGCATCTAACAAAACAACCTGTCTTTCAATATAATGAATCACACGAAACATAAAATCCAATTGTTCCTTCTCTGTCCGAAACGAGGTTTGTTTCTCAAAAAAATGTTCAAAAATTTCTACAGGCGATTTTCCAGTCTCTAATCCTTTTGAGCATTCCTTATTTAGAATGGGAATTAAAATTCCTGTACCATGTATGCCATCCAAAGGCAATGTTAGGAATATACTATTGTACAATTTGTACTTTAAATCAATTTCATTTTGGAATTTTTCCGATCTCATATAGTAACTATTTATTCCCCCTTGAATGTGTATATCAATTTATCCTATTAAGATAAGAATTTGGATTAAGAATTACACTTCACAAAACACAATAGATCGTTATACTTTAGATCTTAATTGTAAAGTTAACCTGCAAAACACTTATAATCAACTACGTTATACTTGCAAAAGTGAACTCATCACAATCTAACTATCAGTCCAATATATAACGCAACGAACCATTATCAAGTAAATCTTACTTTTATTCCTTATTTTTGGAAATCAACAATTGATCCATCAAAAATGAATCCACTTCAATATATTTCCTTGGTCTTACTTGCGCTGTACTTTACGGGCATCATGATTACTGTGCTGCGATCGAAAGCAAGTAAAAATACCGAGGATTACTTTTTAGCAGGTAGACAACTCCCCTTTTGGGCACTATCAATAACTTTTATTGCCTCTTGGTGGGGCGGCGGATCCGCTATCGATTTGGTCGATCATGGTTTTAATCAGGGAATCAGTTCTTTCTGGATTTACGGAATGCCCGTATTGTTCTCCACTTTCTTAATGTATATCTTCTCGAAAGCCATTCGGAAAATTGGAACCATAACACAACCGCAATTAATGGAAGAGCGTTACGATAAAAAGGTGGCTTTTTTGCTCTCTCTTCTCATCCTAATTTTCATGATTCTGGGTGTTGCAACCCAAGCGGTCGTAATTGGAAACTTCTTTCAATCCTTTTTCGATATCGATTATAAACTTGCCGCTTTGGTAGGAACAAGCATTGTTCTGCTCTACTCCTTTTTTGGAGGATTTAAAGGCGTAGTGATTACAGATATCATTCAATTTGTATTTCTACTGATCGCAGCCATCGTACTCTTTGTATTTGCCTACAATCATTCTGGAGGTTTCGAAAAAGTGCAGGAGATTGCGTTTAACAGAAACAAACCAGAGTTCTTTTCTTTTTTCCACAACATCTCAAACAACCTTGTGTTCATTATTACCTTCGGTTGTTCTTGGATGATACAAGCCAATATCTGGCAAAGAATTTCGGCAACAAAAACACCCGGAGATGCGAAAAAGATGATGTCATTAGCCTTTGTGGTATTCATTCCTTTATACCTAATCGTTACCTTAACTGGCGTACTAAGTCTTGGTCTGTTCGATTCAGTTCCCGAAGGTGGTATCGTACCAGCAATGATCATTCAATACATGCCAGTAGGATTGGCTGCTTTAATGTTTGTTGGCTTGTGCTCCGCAATCATGTCGACCATGGATTCGATGATTAACACAGGTGCATTGGTACTTAGCGTTGATATTTTCCAAAACAGAGTAAGACCATTAGCAAATCCCAAACAAATGGTGTGGGCAGGAAAAATAGCCACCCTAATTATTGCATTTCTAGGCTTGCTCATTAGCCTCGAAATACGCTCTATTCTACGAATAGCTTGGATAGGATCGGACTTTTTGGCGACAGGAGCGTTCGTACCTCTTATTTTAGCCTTTGTTTGGAAAGCTGGCAACTCCAAAGGAGCTTTTGCCTCAATTGTATTCGGTCTATTGTTCTCTACCTACAACTTGCTAATTGCTTTAGGCGTTGAATTACCAACAGCCTGGGAAATTGCATCGGTGCAACAAGCCCTTATCGGGATGATTGCATCTGCAGTGATATTTGTTGGTGTTAGTTTACTCACCAAAGCAGAAACCGAAAAAGCTGAAAAATTTATTGAGAAAGCTGAGATGATAAAATAACAACTCGTCAGCAGTTTTTCTACCATATACATAAACCCTAGCTACGCAAAGCTAAGAGATACTTAGAGATTGATCATTCCTTGTGTCATTCTAGCATACTACACCTATACTTAAAAAGGATTCATTAGTCATTTTAAATTTAACTGATATTTTTTTATGATCTCTTGTACTCCCAAATAAGGATGTGTAATTTTGAAATAAATTATTTTTTTTCAATTCATTTTATGGAATTCCACAGCTTACGGCACCCCAATAGAAAACAAAAGATATGAGAACAATAAGCATTTTAATTTTCAGCCTGGTTTTTAACAGTTTATTCGCACAAGAAATTGTCGAGCAAGAAGTGAAATCAGAAGTAAAGGAAGCAATTGTATTTCTTGATGGAGCACAGGTGTTTCGAAACAAAAACATCAATCTGACTAAAGGGAAGTCAATCATCAAATTTACCATGCTGTCTCCTTTTATCGAAGCCAAAAGCATTCAATTAAAAACCAAAGGAGAATTAACGGTACTATCGGTAAATCATCAGTTAAACTACTTAAACAAATCAGAGAAATCGAAAGAGATAAAGCTACTGGAAAGCAAACTTGATGTAATTAGGTCTAAAGTTACACTTGAAAACACGCACATTTCAGTTATTAATGAAGAGTTAGAATTTTTAAGAGACAATAGAGACATTGGCGGCAAAAATCAACAGCTTACATTAACAAATTTGCAACAAACAGCTGATTATTACAGCAAGAAACTCACCTCTTTAAAGCTAAAAGAAATTGAGCGAAAAAATACGTTGCGTGAACTATACAAGCAACAATCAGATATTCAAAATCAAATTCGCAATATTAGTACACAGAAAGTATATCCAACTGGTGAAGTATGGGTTAAAGTTGATGCCAAACAGGCTAAAGCTTACCCAATGGATCTAAGCTACATGGTTATTAATGCTGGATGGTTTCCAACTTACGATATCAGAGCAAATAATATTAATGAACCCATTCAATTGATTTACAAAGCCAATGTAAAGCAAAACACAAGAGTCAATTGGACGAATGTAAAACTTACTTTTTCTTCGGCAGATCCTAACACATCGGGTGTGGCGCCAAAACTGCAAACTTATTATTTAGATTACAATACGCTCCCTCCAGTTTACAATATGGAATCGGGCGAGGTTACAGGTAGAGTTACTGCTTCATCTGATGGTTTAGGCTTACCTTTTGTAAATGTAATTGTGAAAGGAACAAGCATTGGAACTGTAACCGATAGTAATGGGAAATATTCCATCACAATTCCAAACAATGCTAGTCATTTGGAATATTCATTCATCGGCATGAAAAACAAATGCCTGCCTATATATGGTTCAAATATGAATGTATCTCTTGAAGAGGAATTACTAGCTCTAAATGAAGTTGTCGTTACTGGATATGCTGAAATGGATGATGAGCTTGAAATTGAAGATTTTGATGAGAATATCGCTTTAAGACTGCAAGGTAGAGCTGCAGGCGTAAGTATTAGTTCAGATAAAAAATTTCTAAAAAAACGCGAAAAAAGTCTAGCTATTCCTGTCGATCAGGTAGAAAACAAAACCTCTGTCAATTTTGAAATTAAAACACCCTACTCTATCAAATCGGGCAATGCTAATTTCTCAATAGATATGGCCAATTACGAGTTGCCAGCCTTGTACCAATACTATTGTATTCCTAAAATCAATAAAAATGCCTTCTTATTAGCAAACATCCCGAATTGGGAAAAATACAACTTACTTGATGGAGAAGCGAATGTGTTTTTCGAAGATACTTATATCGGAAAATCCTTGTTGGATCTTAGATTTGCTTCGGATACCCTACAAATTTCCTTAGGCATAGATAAGAAAGTAAGCGTTAAGCGAGAAAAGATAAAAGACTATTCAGTAAAGCGCAGCCTCGGCAAAAACAAAGAAGAAACCTTAGCATGGAAAACAACGGTTAAAAACAATAAGAATCAAGAAATTAAAATGATGCTTATCGATCAGGTTCCTGTATCTGCACGAAACGAAATAGAAGTAAATATCCTAAACCAATCTGGTGCTAAATACAATTCTGAAAGAGGTGAAATTAAATGGGAGTTTCAGCTTCAGCCAAGTCTCAAAAAAGAATTGGAATTAAAGTATACCGTAAAATATCCAAAATTACGTCAGCTAGTAATTGAATAACAATTACCCAGATCAGGTAAAAAAATATAAGCTTCTTGCATGCATGAAATAGTACTCAGAAAACATCTTAACATTAATGCTATTGGAAAGGCCAGATTCTATACTGGTCTTTCTATAGGCATCCTATTCTTAATAGCTACTATTGGTAATAGCATGCTAAATATTAAGTCAGGATTATACATTCAGCATTACCTAAGCTACTCTGAATTTGTACAAATATTCATACACTATATTGGAGTTGCGGCCTACGCATCGGGAATTGTGATATTAATATGGTTTTTAAACGCTCGATTAAGCATTAAAAACAAGAGAAGATATATCAATTTCGGAACCTCACAAATATTTATTTATCTGATCCTTTTTAACTCCACCATTTTTAACACAAGTCATTTCTCCCACAATCCTGTTACACTGCAGCAAATGCAAGATATGCTAATTGGTCCCTATCTTCAGATCATAAAGCTATTATCAGCCCCTTTGCTATTTTATATCAATTGGAACATGATTCGATTGGCTTTCAATTGCAGAAAATTCGTTTTCATTAACCTGATTATTGGTATCAGCTTCGCTCTTCTATGTTTATTGCTACACTGTATATAGGCGTTATTCAAAATACTCGTGCTAACTAAGAATATTACTCGGTTACAAACTCAGCCTAACGAGATGCAGAATCCCAAAGATTCAAGTGTTTATAGAAAGATAGAATTCCCATGTGTACGACCTCATCAAGGTCGAATATCTTTTCTACAATCGTAGGCTATAAACATGAAATCCCTTCGGGATTCAATATCAACAAAAACAATTCCCTCAATGCAAACGCAAGATTGCAACTCGTACTTACCGAAAATAGAATCTGTAAAGTTCAAATATTTATAGCATTAACCAATCGATATAAATTTCTCCCTTCAGGATTAAGCCCAAAAGGATGACCTCTACTGCAACAAAAGCCGTTACTTAATTAGCATTTAATTTGAAAGTATTTTTACCAACCACAAGATCAAGTAAAGACCTAATCCAACTCCAAAACACAATACACCTACAACAAATGCAATTCTTATAATCGTTACATCCCAACCTAGTTTCCCACTAAGCCATCCTGATACGCCTAAAATCATATTTTCTTCAATTTAAATTTACATTACCTGAAAATAAGATTTTTTTTGCAAGTTGAACCAATAAATTGCAAATATACTCGCACATAAATTCCATTCATCCCAAAATCTATTAATCAGAACATGAAATATAAATTGTATAAACTGAATCCTGATTTTTTTTGTAAATTGTATCAAAGCATTACTTATGGTACACTACTTAAAAAGAGAACTCTACGAACTAATCAAAAAGGATGAACGCATTTTTGATTTTATACAAGACGGCTCATTAGATGGAATCTGGTACTGGGATTTAGAGAAACCTGAAAATGAATGGATGAGTCCGAAATTTTGGCAAGTCTTAGGTTATAATCCTGATGATATGCCCCATAAATCAAATGCTTGGCAAGATATAATAAATCAGAAGGACTTAAAGATAGCAACTGATAATTTCCACGAACACTTAAAAAATCCAGAGTACCCATACGACCAAATAGTACGATACAAGCATAAAAATAAATCTACCATATGGATTCGCTGTCGGGGAATAGCCATTAGAGACGATAACAATGTCCCTACTCGAATGCTTGGTGCACATCAGGATATTACTGCACTAAAAGAATCTGAAAAGAATTTAAAGAAAGAGAGAGAAAAGGCCTTTAAAACTCAGAATAAACAGGCCCGAAAGAAATTAGAAATATTCAATCGGGTTATTAATCATTCCTTAAATGCTTTTAACATTGTAGACCAAGAAGGTAAATTTATTTACGTAAATCAGGCTTATGCAGATATGTCTGGATACGACAGTATTTCAGAAGTAATTGGCACCTCGCCTGTTGATCATTGCCAGGATCCAAACATGCCCAACATGGTTATTACTGAGCTTAAAAAAAATGGTTACTTCATTAGAGAATTCAAAGCAAAGAGGAAAAATGGAAGCCTTTACGATGTTAAAATGTATGCCCGCCTTGACCATGATGAATATGGCAATGAAATATATCCTACAACATCAATTGATATTACAGCACAAAAGGAAGCTAAAATTGCAATTACCGAAAGTGAAGAAAAATTTAAAGGAGTATTTAACTTTGCTAATATAGGAATAGCCATAGCCAATAGTGAGGGATATCAAATAGATGTAAATGATGAGTTACTAAAGATGCTTGGATACTCTCGTAAGGAATACCAATTCTTAAATTTTACAGCTATTTCGCATCCTGAAGATTTAGAAATTGAAATACCCTTATTCAATAAAATTCAGAATGGCGAACTTAACAATTACAATATTGAAAAAAGACTTCTTAAAAAAGATGGCAAGTACATTTGGGTAGACGCAACAATTGCAGTGCGCAAAGATCAAAAAGGTGATATTTCAATGTTTATTGTTACAGCAAAAGACATTACTCTAAAAAGAAAAACGAAGCAAGAATTATCTGCTGCCAAAAAAGAATCTGAAGAGAAGGAAAGAAAACTAAAAAATTTATTGAGTAACCTTAAAGGAATTGCTTACCAATGCGAAAACGACGAAGATTGGACCATGTTTTTTATTAGTAAGGGAGTTAAAGAATTAACTGGATATGAGGTTGAAGAGATTAAAGACAATAAACTAATAAGTTGGAACCAACTTATTCACAAAGATTTTAGATCGCAAGTAGATAACATTGTTAATGAAGCCATTTTAAATAACAAACCATTTACACTTGAATATAAAATTATCTGTAAAAACGGAGAAGAAAAGTGGGTTTGGGAAAAAGGAAATATGGAAATGAGTAATAATAAACATTCACATTTAGAAGGTTTTATTACTGATATTACTCCTTTAAAAACCTACGAAAGGGAATTGGTAATCGCTAAAAATAAAGCGGAAGATTCGAACCGCTTAAAAACGGTATTTTTACACAACATGTCTC
>JADGFH010000846.1 GCA_016743925.1 Labilibaculum sp. | reverse complement strand
TATTATTTGATTTTGGTAATGTGTATTGTTCTTGAAAATTTCTTTTTACAATCTAAATGAACTTTAATCTCTTTGGGTTAAATTCCCCGCCCCTTGGGCGAAAAAAAATAAAAATAATCCATCATGATACCCCGTCTGCTTGCAGCGGGGAGATTCATTTCTTCTAAGCAAGTTTGTAAATAGTATTGTATTTCTAAACCATAAAATTTGATTATGACTAAAGATGAGAGCTTTATTAATTTTAAAGATGAATTATCTAGTGCTGTAGTTGCTTTTGAGAAGGGAGATGAGGGATACAATCTTTATTTTAATAATTATTTAGGGATTCAGGATTTTAAACAAAATTTGAATCAATTGTATTATGAATTCACCAACGAAATTTGTGATAATTTACTCAGTCTGAGAACAAATGAAGAAAATCAAATTTACCTTGATATGCTTCTCTATGTTTTTGAAATATTAGATGATCAAATTGGAGTATTTCCTGATTTTGTAAGTCCGCATAGAAATACGAAGTTGGTTTCTAAAACCAATGTAAAACTGTCTTGTATTCATACCTGTTCTGAAGATTTATCTCAGATGCTGGTTTATTTCCAGTATCAAAAGAAGATTATACAGAAAGCAATAAAGTTTATCCGTATTTCCTTAATCCGTTACAAAAAGATAAGTGGTATGGGGATAGCTTTTGTACCATCATGGAAAGATGAGTTGAAAGATTTCTATCCTGATATGATAAGGTTAAAAGACGAATCTAATAAGATTTACTCTATCTCAGGGAAAATACAATTTTTACAAGATGAACGTTTGAACTTATCTCTCAAATTTGAAAAAGCAGGAAAGGATCTTTACCAGTCGCCTATAAATTATTTTTTTGAATCTCAGATTGAAAGTCATAAAGATATGTTGATATATGAGTCGAAGTTAAATGAAAAAGCAAAATTAGATCATGAAGGTAATGACGTTGAGATTTATCTAAAAGAATTATTATATACCCTTGAAAAGGCTAATTCTCAAATTTCTATTGATAAAATAAAAACAGAACTAGAAAAGGGTTTAATATTGTTAAAGTCTCTTCCTTCTGGGTGTTTTAAGTTCAATGGTGATAGATTTTATTCTCCTAAATTAAACTGGACAGAAAGTAAGGCTGCACTTGTTGAGCTCATATATGCTCTCCATAGTTCAAATTCGATTAATGATGGAAGAGTTGACATTAAGACCATTGCAGAATTGTTTGAAACTATATTTTCAATTGAATTGGGAGATATCTATCACACATTTTCAGAGGTTAGAAATCGGAAAATTGAGCAGACAAAATTTATTGACCTTCTGAAAGATTCGCTTCTAGCTAAGATGAAAGAAAGTGATGAAAAATCTTGGAAATAAGCCAAGAGAAAACGATTAATTATTTAAAAATTTCTTTCCCAACTTGGGTGTTTCATGGGAAAGAAAAATGAAAAAATGTTGCAATTTGTATTGGAGCTTAATTTGTTTCATTTAAATCTTACGGATATGCCAGCTGAAATTGTGACGAATGATGATTTACGGAAATTCAAAACAGAATTATTCCAAGAACTAAAAACACTTCTTAAAGAATATTATGGACACCCTATGAAAAAGTGGTTGAAATCCTATGAAGTTCGTGAATTACTTGGAATTTCTCCGGGAACCCTTCAGAACTTGAGATCAAACGGAACCCTTCCTTACACTAAGATAGGAGGCATGATGTTCTATGACTATGAAAACATCAAAAAGATGTTGGATGAAAACCTCATTCAAAGTCGATTTCCCAGCGCGAGTTAGATAAATGATTTGGCTATTTAAACACCTTAAAGGGGATCACATTTACGACAGAGAACGGGAAATGTTGAATTGAATTGTTTTTAAAAAGCATTCTGGGTTACAAAAGAATTTTAAAGGGTCTTTATGTCATGTAAAGGCCTTTTCTTGTTTGTTTTTTTTACTTCTACCAACTATTCGTTTCTTTCATATAACGCCATTTCTTCAATTGCATAAGTAAAAAAGCCTTTTACAAGAGGGAGCAAAAGTATCCTTCCACTTCGTTTCAGAGATACACTTGCCATCTACTTGACTTATAAGTTCTGGTCAATGATTTAAAAGTAAGAATCATCTTATTGGCTATTTTGTGCAGACCCATTTAGAGCTTTCATTTCAATCACAAAATACATAAAGGCTTCGCCTGCGTATTTTACCCACTTTTCATTTCTACTCTAAAAGGATCTTTACATCAGGATCAAGAGAATGCTTTCCACTCCGTTACAAGCATACACTTGATTTTTTATTATTGTTTGAAATAGGATGTCTTGTTTAAAACAAAAACAATCAAAGAAAGCAAAAAGAAAATCCAATCTAGCCAGGAGTACAAGGGTGCTATCGCATTCTAAAATACAAGGCCAAGACAAAGTACCCTTAGAGATATAAGAGATTGTTTTGAGAATGATAGCTTGGGGGCAGCTTTGTATTTTATCCTACTCCTGGCTTTGTAAAGACTTTCTTTTCTTTTTTTGAGTCTTTTTTCTCTTCTTTTAGTTTATGAACAACAAATTTAATCTAAAGAGAACCAGATTGAATCCCAACTTGGGTCTTACAAGAGAATTAAGATGTCAATACGATCTTAAACAGATTATTTCCCTTTTTTTTCGTGTTTTTAGTTAATCAATAAAAAA
>JADGFH010000845.1 GCA_016743925.1 Labilibaculum sp. | reverse complement strand
GTTTGAAATGTTTCTAGTTATTTTTTGACAATAATTACTTACGCTTTGTATTTTCTCAAATTGTTCTTCAAGTGCGGCAAGATTGTTCTGATCAGAACATTTTACTTCGAATATTATTTGATCTTCAGTATAATTAATTTGGGTTGTTGAAATGTGTTTTTCCCATTCAACAATACTTTGTTTATTATTTGGCATATAATATTTAGTCAGAAGCTTCGGAGTTCTGATGTTTGTTATGTCTAGCTCATCTGCAAGTCTTAATATGCATGCTAAATATGGGAGGCACACAAATTCTCTACCGCTTTTAACAAAGAACATTTGTGGATAATTATCATTGTCATCCAGTGCTACTTTCCTGTGCCCTTTGGCTACTAGAGCAATAGCTTTTGCGTATTTGTCATTTGGTATGTTTAAGAGATTACATTCTTCAATAATAAAATCATAACTTAATTCATGATGGATATCCCTAATCTTATCTTGATTAATTGAATTCTTTTCAGAAAAATTAATATTGTGTTGTTTACTAATGGTTTCAAGTTTATCTTTTGGAATACACATTCCAATGTCATGTAAAATACATGCCATCGAAAGTATGTAAATTTCATCAGCATTTAGATTGTCTATTTCGGAATTTGATAATATTTCTGCAGATATATTGTATACTTCAATAGTGTGTTTGATAGAATGATCTGTATAGGTTGGGAAGTTGTTATCATACTTGGTAAGTAGGAGCTCAACTGCGTCTTTGGCTTTATAAAATCTATCAAGTAGGCCGCTATTTAATTCTTTAAGTTTCTTTTCTAGATTGTTCATTGAGTCAGGTTAATTAAATACAGTTCCCGAATTTATGAAAAGCACTGCAATTAACAAAAGATTTTCTCTGTAAAGTATGTTGTGAGCTTTGAATGTAATGAATACAGGAGGGAAAGCTTGGAAATTCTAGCTTTCTTCTGTTTTCTTCATCATTTTTAAAGTGAACCAGGCCAATAGAAGTATTACGATGCCAATGATTCCCCACAGCCATTTTTCATTCATGAACAGGGCTTCTTTAGGAGCTTTTGCTTTCTTCTTGATTGTTTGTTCCGCTCCCAGGCTAAGCAGGCTGATGTCCTTTGGGATTTTATTTGGAAATCGAGAGATGTCGTAATTCGCTTTTCTTGCATTAGAATTGCCATAAGCAAGAAAATAAGAAGTGTTTTGCTTAAAACGAGCAAGTACTTGCCAGATGTACCCACTCACTTCAACGCCGCTAATGTTTAGGGCTTCATTATCGTGATTGGATATGATGACTTGCAAATGCTGAGCTTTAACGCTCTTGAACTTGAATTTGTTTTGTTCTAGAGATGTTAAGGTTCCAGAAGTAATGGTTCTGTAATTTCGTCTCCAGCCTTTTTCTGTTTTTGTGCTATCCTTTACATAGCGAATGCTAAGCGGTCGGTAAAAGTCGTACGATTCCTTAATTTTTAATTTCAGCTCACTAATCAGAACAGGAGAATCCAAATCGATATTGATTTCTGTCGCCTTCCTCTTTTTATTTTGCTGTATATCTAGTTTGCTGATTTGGTATTTTCTCATTTCCCCATTGACTACTTCTTTGCGAGATACCTTGGCGCTTTTTAAGTTCGGTTCCTCTGAACTCTTAATATGCACTCTGAAATATGGAAATTTGCTTTTGGGAAAATTAAGTTGTGAATGTTGATAGTCGGTATGCTTATTTTGAATCGATAGAACCCGGTAGTCTTCGATTAGGGTGTACCAATCCTTTTGGTTCTGGCTTCCTTCCAGAGATGCGATCCAATCGAAATTGTCCTGTTTAAAATCCAATTGAATTTGATTGATTTCATCCTTCGCTGATAGTTTGAAAGAATAGTAATATCCACTTTTATTGTGCGACTGATTCAATAATTTGAAATCAATATTCTTATCCTTCACGGTCTCTTTACTTGCTTGAATAACATAAGGAGCCTCAACAGTATCTTTCGTGGCCGTGATGCCAATGATTCTGATATCTGACAAATCGGAAGAAAGCTTAGCAAAAATATCGTTTGGTAAGTTCAATTGATGCCACTGATCTGTCACACCAATCAATTCTCTTTGGTAATCGAAATCTTTAACTTGTCCAAAAGAATTGGCACATGCGAAAAGTAATAAGTATATACAGATTCTAGTTTTCATGAATTCGAATTTTGTATGCTAATGATCTTTCGATTCTTCTATTTAGTTGATTTTGTTATCCGTTTCCTCAGAAATATTGCTTCTGTACTTGTTGTATAGAAACGAGGTAATTAGAAGTAAGATTCCCAACGATACAAATACGACTGTTTTTGCGATAGTGCTCAGGTGCGAAATGTCGTAAAAGAATAGCTTAACGAGTGTTATGCCAAACCATCCGATTGCTGCAATTCGCAAGTGCTTTTTGTTTTTCCATATCCCAAAAGAAATCAGTAATAAGGCATAAGAACCCCAAAGAATACTCAAACCAAGTTTGTACGATTGAGCAGATCCGGTAATGTCCATCCAGTTTAATAATTCGCTGCTTAGGATCCATAAGATGGAAGTGGCTAGCAAATATTCGAAGCCAAGTCGTAAGCTTTTGGTATTTAAACGCTCTTTAATTTGCATGTATAAAGCGCCCAAGGCTAATGCAGCAAATCCCATTGAAATGTATCGGATGATAATGTTAAAGG
>JADGFH010000844.1 GCA_016743925.1 Labilibaculum sp. | reverse complement strand
AATCAAGAATATCCAAACATCCAAATATCTACATGTGTGTAGCTTTATTTATTTTTCTATACCCTATTTGATTTTATTTATATACATTGAAATTTAACAGATTACAGTCTAAAAAACAATTATTATTTTAAATAATGTGAAAATTATCACAACATAAAAAAAGGCTTTCCTATTTAAGGAAAGCCTTTACATATAAAGATGTATGAGTCTTTTATTTCTCTAATAATTTACGTAATATATTCAGTGCATTTAACGAAGCAACTTTTATGTTTCGCTCCCTATTTTTAAATAAATCAAGCTTCGTTGAACTTATATAGTCAGGTCCTGCAATTGCAACCCAAACGGTTCCAACCGGTTTTTCATCAGTACCTCCATCGGGTCCAGCAATACCAGAAGTAGCAATTGCATAATCAACATTTAACAATTCTCGAACACCACTAGCCATTTGTTCAACTACTTGCTGACTAACTGCACCAAATTCCAGCAAATCATCAGCATTTACCTTTAAAACACTTTCCTTTATTTCATTTGAATAAGCAACCACAGCACCTTTAAAATAAACAGAACTACCTGCATGCAAAGTAAATAAATGTGCAATGTTTCCACCTGTACAACTCTCTGCCGTTCCTACCGTTTTTCCTTTTTCAGATAAAAGCTTAGCAACTGCTAACTCCATTGGCTGATCATCGAAACCAAAAATATTTTCAGGAATAATCTCAATCAATTTTGCTATTTGCTCTTCCACAATTCTCTCCAATTCCTTTCGATCTTCCCCAGTCAAACTCAATCGTAAACGAAGAACTCCCGGAGAAGGTAAGTAAGCTAACTTAACACAACTTGGTAAGTTTGCTTCCCATTCTTCAAGCATTTGAGCCAAAACCGATTCTCCTATACCTTGAACCATAACAGTTTTATGAAGAATTTCTGGCGTTGAAAAGTGCTCTGTCAGATTTCCTAATAAACCATTTTTCATGATACCTTTCATCTCAATAGGAACACCTGGCATGGAAATCACTACCTTTCCTTCTTTTTCGAACCACATGCATGGTGCAGTTCCATAATTATTGGTAATGATTCTAGCTCGATCTGGTACCAAGGCTTGTTCCTCATTAAAACGATTCATAGGAATCCCCCTTGTAGCTAATCTCTCTTTGATTTTTGCATATAATAAATCATCCTGAACCAAATCCATCCCAAAAAAATCACATAATGTTTTCTTGGTAATATCATCGTTGGTTGGTCCCAAGCCTCCAGTAATTAATACCAAAGAAACTCTTTCCATAGCCTGTTCCATCGAGGAAACAATATCTTCATTTTGATCAGAGATACTCGTAATCTTACTTACATTAATCCCAATGGCATTTAACTCTTTTGCCATCCACGCCGAATTTGTATCAACAATTTGACCAATTAATATTTCATCTCCTATGGTAATTATCTCTGCTCGCATTTTGCTTACTTTATTAATTGTAACGCCTTTAATCTTTGCAATAAACTTGGATGTGAATAGTAAAAAAACACATAAACCGGATGTGGGGTTAGATTACTAAGTGAACTCACAGATAGCTTTTTTAAAGCGTTCCCTAAGGCTGTAGCATCATAATTTTTCAAAGCATAATCATCTGCCTCATATTCATTTTTACGAGATAAAATATTCATTCCTAAACCTAAAAAAGTAGATATCGGCGAATAGAGAATTCCAAAAGCGATTAAGCCTAAATGAAAACCGTGTTGCTGAGCTCCAAAGGCTTCCGAAAGCAAAGGATTTGCTATTATCAAAGAGAAAATATAAAACATTAAACCAGTTTGTAATAAAGACAAAAAGATTCCGCTTAGCGTATGTTTCTTCTTATAATGTCCTATTTCGTGAGCTAAAACGGCTACTATTTCTTCTTTGCTCAAATCATTTATTAGTGTATCAAACAAAACAATTCTTTTTTTGGAGCCTAAGCCACTGAAATAAGCATTCCCTTTAGATGATCTTTTCGATCCATCCATTACGTAGACATTATCCAATTTAAAATTTACTTTACTTGCAAATTGACTAATTTCATTCTTCAAATCACCTTCCTCTAATGGCGTTTGCTTGTTAAAAAGAGGCACAAGCACCGATGAGTAGAACATTGTCATAAAAATCATAAAAGCGGCAATTACACCCCATGCCATCCACCAAAAATTAATCGTAGTTTGTAAATAAATCCACATCAAAAGAGCCAATAAACCACCGCCAATCACAATACTTAAAAGTCCTCCTTTTATTTTATCGAGTATAAAAGTTTTAATACTAGTTCTATTAAATCCATACTTTTCTTCAATCACAAATGTTGAGTAATAAGAAAATGGCAGACCTAATAAACTTGAAAAAAACATAATTACTCCAAAAAATGCAAGTGCAATTACTATTGAATGTTCAAAATAACTTCTTGAAAATTCATCTACCCAAGCAAAACCTCCAAGAACAATCATCAAAACTGTTGCTATAAATCCTATTCCCGAAGATAATAAAGAAGGGAATGATTTGTCTTTTTGATAATTCTGAGATTGCTGGTATTTCTCCTGATCGTAAATACCCTCTAGTGCCTTTGGTAAATTTGGAGACCATTTTTTATGGTTCAAAAACTCTAAAAAACGTTCTAAAATAAAATCGGCTATTAGTATTCCGAGTATAATATAAAGTACAGTTGTTG
>JADGFH010000081.1 GCA_016743925.1 Labilibaculum sp. | reverse complement strand
ACTTTATTGTTTTTTCAAATGATTGCTTATGCACAAAAAACTTAGTTATTATTCAAGCACACTTTTCTTTACCTCATTATTCTGACCAGTTATTTATTGAAGAAAACATTACAAAGCCGCAAGCTTTAACCAATTCTAATAATAAAAGAAAATCTGATTTTTTCTCCGGAAGATGGTGTGCCAAAAAATCACTAACTAAATATTGGAATGTCCCAGAAAAAGAGGCAGGAAACATTTCAATTGGTGAATTTCGAGCACCCAACTGGCCTGATCATTTTTACGGTTCTATCACACATACCAAAAACAAGGCTTATTCAATAATAAGTTTTAATCAACAATACCAACTTGTTGGAATTGATGCTGAACATTGGATCAAAGAAAGTTTAGCAAAATCATTAGTTTCTACCATTGGTATAAAACAGGAAGTGGATATCATAGCAGCATCTCCTTTAAACTTTGTGCAAGCTGTTACTTGCTTGTTTTCTGCAAAAGAAACTTTATTCAAAGCTTTATACCCATTAGTTAAAATTTATTTTGACTTCTTAGATGCAGAAATCATTAAATTCTCATGGCAAAAAAATAAGTTACATCTCAAATTGAAAAAGGATCTGAGTACCAATATAAAAGCCGGGCAAATATTCATCATTTCATGCGAAATAAAAGACGACCATATACTCACTTACATTGCACAAAACTATGAATAAAGTGACTTTCAAAAAATCATTTTAATTGTCCCGTTTTTTTCAACCATAAAAGAGTTGGCTTTAATGTCTCTCGCAAGTCCCTAAATTTAACCCCCAATTCTTTTTGTGACTTGCTAGTATCAAAATACCAATAGCGAGTTGCATAGGGAATTATTAATGGGTTATAAGGAATTTTGATATTAAAAAAGACAGCCAAAGCAGTCATTATTCTGATAATAAATGTAGGCATCAGGATGATTTTTCTTTTTTCTCCCAAAATATCAAACATGGTGGTGACTAAGGTTAAAAAATCATTATTATTGCCACCTAATACATACCGTTCGCCTGTTTTTCCTTTGGTAAAAACAGCAACAATCGCTTGTGCAACATCATCAATATAACCGATTAACCCTCCTCCTTTGGATACAAGTACAGGGTTACTTTTATACAAATCAATCAGATTTTTAGCTGTGATTAAATCAATATCATCAGGGCCATAAGTTTCAGGTGGATTGGCAATAACAACATCTAAACCTTTAGCGACAGCATCTAAACATAGCTTTTCTGCTGCTTGTTTTGCTCGAATATATTCAAACGCAGGTTCACTCTTAGGCAAAGTACAGTCAGTTGATTCATTCATTAAAGTTGGATTATCGGAGCCATTAATAGCCGACATGCTGCTAACAAATACCACTCGCTGACAGTGTTCTTTTTTAGCGGCATATAACACCGAACTTGTTCCATTAACAATAGTAGCCCACATATCTTGCGAAGTTATTTTCTCCCAGTCACTTGTTCCTGCCAAGTGAATAATCGCCTGACAGTTTTTTGCTGACTTAACGACTGACTCTTTATCTAAAATATTTCCTTCACTACGCTCCCATTTTAAATGTTGAATTCGCTGAACATTACTTCCACTTCGTACAAGACAGCGAACGATATATCCATTTTCAACTAAAGCTGCAACAACAGCTGATCCCAAAAAGCCACTAGCACCTGTTACAAGAACTCTCATATTCACTGCCCTTTAAATTATTCTGTTAAACGCTTATTAAAATATTAGATTAACTAAATATCTAAAATGAAATACCGCCATCAACTTGTATCACTTGACCAGTAATATACTGAGCTCTATCAGAAGCAAGAAAACAAACCAAATTAGCCACGTCTTCAGAGGTGCCAAGTCGCCCACTGGGTATTCTTGCTATCATCTTTTGCAATCTGTCATCATTAACTTGACTAAGCATATCTGATTCAATAAAGCCTGGTGCAATAGCATTCACTCTAACACCAAACATAGCGAGCTCTTTTGATAGAGCTTTGGTAAATCCAATGATTCCAGCTTTTGATGTTGCATAACAAGTTTGTCCTGTTGCACCATACAAACCAACAATAGAAGATAAGTTGATAATGACTCCCTTTCTTTTTTTTACCATGTTCAAAATAAGTGGTTTAGTCAGATTAAACACCCCTCCTAAATTTGTTGATAATACATTATCCCATTGATCTTTTTGCATACGCGCAAGATTAGCATCTCGCGCAATCCCTGCATTATTAACAAGAATATCAATCTCCCCAAACTCTTTTTCAATTGCTTTCAAAGCGACTAAACAAGCCTGTTCACTTGCAACATCACATTGATAACTTTGGCATTTTTGTTCTGAGTAAAGTGTAGAAAGCTCATCAACTAGAACATCGGCTTTAGTTGAACTATTCTGATATAAAAAGGCAACATTAGCCCCTTCATTTAATGCCATACGAACAATCCCTTCTCCAATACCACGCGAACCGCCAGAGATTAGAATGTTTTTATTCTTTAGTAATGTCATTATTTTATTTAGCCCATAATTTATAAACCACAAGACAAGTTCGTTTACCTATACGTCTAGCATCTTTATCGTTACATTATTTATTTGGCAAAGGAATATAATCAATGCTTTGTAGATATTTAATATAAGTACCTAATAGTTTTTTATCCAATGGCGGACATGAAACTCCTGAGTTTTCCAATTCTTTGAGAGTCTGTTGACAATCATAATTCGGCAACTGAAGATGCTCTTCATTCATACTTTCCAAGGCTGCTTGAAAAGGGAAAAGTGCATTATCCGAGAACTTTTCCTGACTTAATAACAAATCACGAAGCTCTGAGAATTGTAACTCCTGAAAATCATAACCAAGCTCTTTTAAAAACAATAATGCATCGTTCATATGGCAACTGGATGGATTAGTTAAATGAAATGACTTACCAATTGTCTTTCCATGAAAAACAAGATAAACGATAGCTTTGGCAACATAATCAACCGGAGCAACATCAAGGACGGAATCTATAATAGGAAATGCGCCAACCTGGAGAAAACCTTTAGTCAAAGCAATCATGAAGTGCTCTAATATACATTTTCCATAAATGCTATCTCCCCCAATTTCACCTGGACGATGGATGGTCACCGGTAATCCTCTATTGGCAGCTTCAAGCAAGCATTTCTCAGCGACCCATTTTGCTTCATAATATCCAAGGCGTAATTGCTGACCATGATCAATAGTATCGCTTTCTAAATATGTTGACCCAGCTCCCATTGGCCAAATTGCAGCAGTTGATAAAAAGTGTACTTGTTTAATTCGATTAAAAAATGCGAAACGAATAATTTCCTGTACACCACGTACATTCGCGGCGCTAATTGCCTCATAGGGATAAATAAAGTTAACTTGTGCAGCAGAGTGAATCACAACGTCTGCTTCATAAGCTAAGCTGCTATAACTTGTATCGGTTATTCCCATACGCGGTAAAGAAATGTCTCCCTCAATGACTTTAACACGGCTATTCCATGCCTGTTGCCAGGAGTCACTATCATCCCAGATATTAAAGTCCTTGAGTTGACGTTCTATACGTTTCTTAGCATCCTGCCCTCTTTTATGTCGTACCAGACAATATACCTCTGCATCGCTACTACATAACATATCGCCCAAAATAAATGCACCAAGAAAACCTGTTGCACCGGTTAAAAAAACTGTTTTTATTTTTTCTGGCTTAGAAAACTCCATCCCCCTTGCTGGTGTCAAATTAGGCGGCAAATGAGACTCTCTCTCTAAAAAAGCCATTCTTTGTTTAGCCCATTCTGTTTTTCTGAGTTCTTCTGTGTGTTGTTGTTGTTTCAACTCTTTTGTATTGTTATTTTTTTCTTCATCAATAAGGTTGGCAAAACTGCGTAAAGTTTTGGCATTAAAAAATGACTGTAAAGTAAACTGTACGTTAAATATGTTTTTGACTTCGACCATTAATGGTGTCATTAATAAAGAATGACCCCCTAAAGAAATAAAATCAGCGTTACGGTCAATTGAATCAATTTGCAAATCTAAAATTTTTGCCCATATTTTAACTAAGCTTATTTCTGTTTCTGTTACAGGCTCCTGAAAATTATCAGTGACATAAGAATTTTCAATACAAGGAGTGGGTAATTGATTTTTATCAATTTTTTTATTGGGTGTTAAAGGCAAATGATCATGAAATAGGTAATATGCAGGAATCATCACTGCTGGAAGCCATTGAGATAAGTCTTCTCTTATTTCATCGTCAGTTAATTTAGTCTTGTCAGTAGGAACCACATGTGCAACAAAATGTTGATGCCCATTAGATTTCTCCCACGTAGTAACAACAACATCCACAATACTCTTATTTTTTTTCAGTGCTACTTCAATTTCAGCAAGCTCAATTCGAACACCATTCTTTTTCACTTGATGATCATTTCTACCTAAATAAACTAAATCACCATTATGTAAATATTTTGCAAGATCACCTGTCTTATATAATAAACCTTGAGAAGAGAACGGGTGTGAAACAAAAAACTCTTTATTCAATTGCGAGTTTAAATACCCATCACAAACACCATCACCACCAATATAAAGCTCACCAACTACGCCAATAGGAACGGGTTGCTTGAGACTATCAAGAATATATATTGTGTTATTAGCTAATGGGCGACCAATTCTCATTGAGTCATCATCTTTTAGTGCAACATGATAAGCTGAAGAGAAAATAGTGGTCTCACTGGGGCCATACATATTCCATAAATTTTCACAGTATCCGATTAATTTTTTGGAAAGATCAGCAGGTAAAGCTTCACCCGTTGAAATCATACAGTTTAAATATTCCTTTTTATCTTTCCACCCAGCTTGGACCATTGTTTTCCAGGTTGATGGTGTAGCTTGAATATGCGTAGGTTGACATGTTTCAATTTTTTCAACCAACTTAACCCCGTCGCCGGCTATTTTTGAATCGGCGATGTTTAGAATACCGCCCGTAATTAAAGGAAGAAATAATTCAACAATTGATATATCAAAATTGATTGTCGTTATTGCTAACCATTTACTATCTTGAGTAAACTTGAATAAATCTTTAACTGCCAACAGAGTATTAATAACGCCAGAATGTAAAAGTTTAATTCCTTTTGGCTGTCCAGTAGAACCCGAAGTATAAATGAGGTGGCTTAAGCTTGGCGTTTCCAAATTTGCAAAATATGCCTCAAAACCAGTACAACTCTGTATTTGTATTGAACTATCAACCAATAAAGTATCACAAAGTGAATTTTCGTTAAATTTTTCTTGGTGGTTCTGGCAAACAACCAGTAAGCGTGTTTTCGAATCAGATAACATCAATTGAATACGATGCTCAGGAAAAGAAGGATCTAATGGCAACAAAGTTGCTCCAAGCCTCCACACCGCCAACATAGTAGCAACCATATCTGGAACTCTTTCCATTAAAACGGCTACACAGTCACCATGCCTGATGCCTCGATTAAATAAAATACGCGCAATAAAATCAATTCTCTGTCCCAATTCATTATAAGTTAATTGATTCTGCTCACTTTCTATAGCTAAATTATTAGTACGTGTTTCTACCTGTAACATCACTAAATCAACAATAGTTTTATCTTTTGGATAGGCTTTCTCAGTTTCATTCCAGTCATTTAAAATCAAAGTTTTCTCTGCTGTAGAAAATACAGGCAAAAAGCCACACTGTTTAGTATTATGATCTACTCCAGCTTCCAGTAAACTTAACATTGTGTTTATCCAGCTTGAAATTATTTCATGACTATAAATATTACTGTCGTAATCACAGCAAACTTTATATTTATTCTGCTTTTCATCATACACGAGCGTCATTTCTATATCATAACGAGCCCCTGAAGTTGGAGAAGCCAGATAGGAGCAGTTTAAATCTGAAAATACTGGCAGCGAGGATACATTGTTGCTATTAAACACAGCTGAAACTAATCCAGATCGGCTAAGATCTCTTGGAATATCGGCAATTCTAACAATATCAATTAATGGTATAATGTTATGTTGTGCTGAAGCCTCCAGGTTTAGCTTTTGACGAGCGACATACTCACCAAAATTAAGAGTTGCATCATAGGAAAAACGAACGGGCCTAATCGAATTTACTGAAGTTATATCTCTATGTTCACTGACTTTAGTTAAAGAATCTTTTCCTACTCCGAGTAAAATAGTACTTTGGCTGGTCAAACGGTGCAGCATTAAACTATAGGCACACAAAACAGTATCAAAAATTGAGCTATCATTGTTTACCGACCATGATTCTATATTTTCTTGTAAAGACTTTTCCAAAGAAACAAGCAATCGTTGACCTTGATAGTCTTTAACTGGTGGACGAGCATAGCACTCTGGTAAATTAAGGTAATCAAATTGCTTGGAAAATATAGTTGACCAGTATTTCACAGCTTCAGTTTTGACTTTGATGCTAATACTATCATCAAGGCGAGCTGATATACCAGGCAAACTATCAAACTGCACTGTTGACATCACTTGAGATTTTATAGCTTTGTTATAACAAGTACTAAGCCCATTCATAATATAACTTAGATCACTTTGATCTAGAATTAGCTGGTGCCCCACTAAAATTAATACATGCTCATCTTTACAAATCTTTAGCAACCTTACTCTAAAAATAGTAGCACCAATAGAAAATGGCATTTGAACAATATCGGATAAAGTTTTTTCAAGCTGTTCAACAGAACAGTTTTCTACTTGCAGTTCATCTTTGCTTTGTTTAACTTCTACTTCAAACAGATGCTCACCAAGTCCAGAACGAAGCGTGACATAGCGTTCACGAAGGTTTAATAAAGCTAACTTAAGTGCTGATAGTTCAAGTCTTCCATTTAAGCGAACAATTAAGTTTTCGTTATAAGCTGCAGATGCTCCTTGAGAGTAGCGACTTAAAAACTCAATATGATGCTGTGATGGAGCAAGCCTGATTTTTTCTACTGATTTGTTTGATTCAAGATTAATTTTAGACTTAACCTGCTGCCGGCACAATATTGATTCTTCGACTTGTGATATCAACGAGTAGAGATTAGCTTGACCCGACAATAAATCTATAATCGAAATATTGACATCGAACTTATCTTTAATTAACTTCACCCCTTCAACTAATTGTAAAGAACTTACGATTGCTCCTAGAGGTTGAGATGTGTCAATACTAGAAATATCTTCACCTAATACAGAAGTAATAACTTCCATTATTTCTATTTGAATTTGAGAAACTTCTTTTATCTTTTCAACATGACTGCTTTGTTCAGTATTAACAGTCGTCGCTATACTATTATGATTGTCTTTCACTTTAATAACCCGCTTTTAAACTGCCATGACAGGAATAGATTGAGATGAGTTAGCTGATTCAATTTTTTTCTTGGCTAATTCTCGATAACGTTTTTCTGCCAACATTGCTTGAATCATCGGTGTAAAGAAAGGTCCATCGTTGACTAATGAAATTTTACTTTCTTCACAACGAACAAAATCGTACTCTTCTAATGCCGACCAAATGCCTTTAAACTCTTCATATAAATCTATGCCAAACACTTTTTTATATTCAATACGATCTAGCTCTAATGAAAACAGATTGCGAAAAAGCATAAATAGTCGAAAATCTTCTTTTGCATGACAAAAACCAGCTTCTATCGGATGTTGACCAGCATCGATCATGCTCCGATATTTTTCGAGGTTTCGAGAGTTAATAAACGACCACGAGTCGCCTTCATTTAAAGCAGAGTCCATGAAAAAAGTCATGGCAGCATAGCCTATACCTATGCTATCCATAGAAGGATATTGACGAACGACCCCTTCTTCATAGGGGTTTATTTTCAAGTCACTAGATTTTCGCCAGTTATAAGCAGTTATTTGCTCATAGCCATGGCTTAACAATAATTCTCTTGAAGTCTTATACATTTCTAAATTAGTTAAAGTACCAGGCAGTTCATGATAGCGGTTCAAAGCAAAGTCTGTAGGTCCTCCAACATTGAGTTCGTAATGAGTTATATCTTTAATACCTGTCGCAATTAAGTCTTCAAGGTCAGAAACCATTGTGTCTACGGTTTGTTGTGGCCAACCAAAAATAAGATCAACGTTGCACTCCAAACCCAAATTTTCCGACCACTCAATGGCATCTAACACTTGTTTTTTTGTTTGCTTTCTACCACTTAGCTTATTTAAATCATCATTAAATTGTTGAATCCCCATACTAATTCGGTTCATACCAGAACCTTTTATTGCTTCCAGTTTTTTGCGTGAAAAAAGCTGTGGAATTCCCTCCATTGTAATATCAACTTCTGAACCAATAACAGGAAATAATTCTCGAACTAAATCCATTAGGTCATAATATTTTTCGGCTCGATAAAGGTTAGAAGTTCCCCCGCCAAAATATACACTATGTAAGTTTTGCCCTTCTAGTGAGCCTTTTAACATTCTTGCTTCTTTCTTGATATAATGTTCAAAATAATGATCCAACTCATTATTTCCATTAAAATCTTCAACAGGGAACAAACAGTAACCACATTTTGCTGGCGCAGTTTTGATACAATAAGGCACTCCCATGTATAAATTGATCGCTCTGCCTTTTTTATCTAATTGATTGGCCCTGTGTTTTTTAATTTTTTCAATTGGAACTTTTGGATCCGTCCAATGACGCGGCGATGGAAAAGCATGTTGAATTTTATTAACTTGGCGTTTGCCGACATGCAATTCTATGTAACGCCGAGCTGCTTCGATATCTAATGAGGTAATAGTATCACTCATATTAATTTTCCCTTAAATCTATTTAAATTACTACTTTAAGTGATTTGACGAAATCAATTAGACACTTTCTATTGACAACGTCAATCCCAACACTAACTATTCAACATTTTCAGCTAATTCTTTTATTGCTTTTTTATTTGAACTTAAAAAATTATCTAGAATATACTCCGCCAGAAACTCGACGCTTTGATAATCCAAACCATCCATAGGTTCAAATCTAATATCTAAAGTTTCCTGAATTCGTCTCTGGAGTTCGGTTATCAGTAAAGAATCCAATCCAATTTCTATAAATGCTTTATTGGGTTCTAGACTATCAAAATCCATTTCTTCATAAGCTTCACCAACAATATTTTTAATCAATAAAATAAGCCATTGAGAAAGAACCTCAACTTTTCCAGCCTTTTCTGGCTGACTATTTAACTCATGCATTAATTCTTTTTTAGATTTAGATAAAGATTCAGTGGTACTAGAAGCCTCTATAGTTTTCATTGAAGCGCCGGAATTAAAACTAGATTTTTGTCTTAATTCAATATCATCAAACTCAGCTAACACTTCGCCCGACGGTGATAAGATACAAATTTCACCAATAACAGCTTTCGTTTTTTCATTAACTCTTACTTTTACGTGACTCCAGATTTCATTAGGGAGCTCTTTTAATATAAGCATCGTGCGAACCGAAACAGGTATATAGGCTCCGTCTGAGTTATTAATATTCATCGTTTTAAGTGCTGCGGCAAAAACGTGTAAAGCACCATCTAATAATTGGCTATTTAAGTAAGGGTTATCTTTTCCTTCAATACCATGGAAAGCGATTTTCCCCAATGCTTCCTGAGATCCATCATTACCTAGCCATAGCTCTCGAACAATGGCAAAATTGGCTCCATACTCCAAACCTGAACGACGAAGTTCTGCATAATAATTTCCAACATTTAGTTGATTGGTATTTTCTTGCAAAAGCTCATTTAATGGTATCTCTTCAATACGATTTCTTCCCAGACCTACTTTTCCGCGACAATATACTTCTTTTCGATCATCACTAGAGACCACGCTAAAGTTTGCATAACCTTTACCTGCTGGAATATCCTCGAAAATCAGGGTGATATTTTTACTTTGTCGATATCCGAGTAATAGCGGTTTTTCAAAAACTATGTCGCGTAAATTATTGGCATTCCACTTTTGGTTTTTGACAGTGTTAAATCCTCTAACAATTAAGTCAATATATCCAGTCGCGGGAAAAACAGTCGAATTAAATACCTGATGATCCGACCAAGGGGGGGAGGCAGTTAACGTTGTTTCAAATAAAGCCCGCTCTTTACTAATCTCAATCACTTTATGTAAAAATGGATGAAGTTTTTCTTTTAACTCTATAACTTCATTTTTTGGAACTGGTTTTTCCAACCAATATTTCTTCTTTTTGAATGAGTATAAAGGAACAAAAACACGTCGGTAAGCCGAGCTCCAAAATAACCTTTCTAAGTTAAGAGGAACACCTTGTACATGCATTGAGCCTATTGCATTGAGAATATTTTTTACATCACATTTATCTCTATTTAAAGTAGAAATGCACTGAGCTTTATTAGCTTCGATTGAAGATAAGATCATAGGCAATAAATTAGCATGTGGTCCAATCTCTACGATCAAAGAACATTTCTGTTTCATTACGGTATCTATACCTTTATGAAACTGAACCGCTTGACGAGCGTGCTCCCCCCAATAATCACCGCATAGTTTTCCTTCTATTAAATCACCTGTTAAATTTGAAACAAAAGGAATTTTTTCTGGCATATAGCGTAAACAATTTCCAGCGGCTTGAAGTTTTTCCAATATGGGTTCCATTAATGGTGAATGAAAAGCTTGTGCAACCGACAAATCTTTACTTTGAAAACCAACAGCTTTAGCTTGCGCAGATATTTTATCGACTTCAGCCATATCGCCAGAAATGACAATACTCTTAGGACCATTAATAGCGGCAATAGACACTTTATCTGCTTGATCGTCTACCCATTGTTGGATCTGTTCAAGATCACCGTGCAAGGCAACCATTTTGCCAACTGTTTTTAATTCTCCCATTAAGCGGCCACGTTCAACAGCAAACTTTGCACCATCCTCAAGCGTCAATATACCAGCAACACATGCCGCGGCAATTTCTCCAACACTGTGTCCTATAACAATATTTGGTGTTATCCCCAAACTACTAAACACTTCGACCAGTGCATACTGGATAGAGAATATAGCAGGCTGCACATATTGAGTATGATTGAGATATTCAGATGAATCAGAACCGAAAAGTATGTCAAGCAAAGGTACATTAAGACTGTCTTTCATCACATCAGCGCAACGATCAATTGCTTCTTTAAACTTTGGTTCAAAATGATAAAGTTCCTGCCCCATTTTTGTATACTGCGACCCCTGTCCAGTGAAAACAAAGGCTATTTTTCTTTTTCTTGATATTGATGTTTGCGCCGAAACTAGTTTGGCAACTGTTTTGCCCGACTGCCATTTTCGTAGTTTATCGGCCATTTCCTGTTTAGTTTCTCCCACTAAAGCAATTCTATTTTGAAAATGTGCACGACCAGTAGCAGCAACAAAAGCAATATTAGACAACAGTGATGACTCATCATGCTCTAAAAAATCAATCCAGTTATTGACTGAATTTTTTAAACTTTCAACTGATTTAGCTGAGATAACGAGTAGTTCACTATTACGTTTATTATCAATCAACTCATCAGTTTTAATTGGTGGTGCTTCTTGTAATATGGCGTGTGCATTCGTTCCGCTATAACCAAATGAATTAACCCCAGCCATACGTAACTGCTCATCATTGACCCACGACTCACGAGTTGAAGCGATCTTAATCTCTGTATTGTCCAGATTAATATTTGGATTTAGTTCACTGAAGTGGATGCTTGGAAAAATTTCTCTAGTGTTAAGTGACAAAGATGCTTTGAGTAAGCCAAGTAGGCCTGCCCCAGCTTCAATATGACCGAAATTACTTTTTGCAGAACCAACATATAAAGGGTTGTCTTCTGAACGTCCAACCCCAAATACGTTTGACAAGGCTCCCATTTCAATGGGGTCTCCGACAGGTGTTCCAGTACCATGTGCTTCTAAATAACTAATTTGATGGGGGTTAACACCATACTTTGCTAATGCCATGCGCATAACCCGTTCCTGTGATTGTCCACTGGGAGCGGTTAACGCTGGTGTTCTGCCATCGTGATTAACAGCGGTTCCTATTATATTGGCAAGAATATTATCACCACGCGAAAGCGCTAGTGACTGTCTGCGTAAAACCACGGCAACGCAACCTTCACTTCTAACATAGCCGTCTGCCATACTATCAAATGTACGACAACGTCCTGAGCGAGACATTAAACCAATTTTTGAAAATGCTATATGTACGCCAGGATGCAGGATCACACTAACTCCAGCAACGATTGCTGAGTCACAATCACCAGCAAGTATGGCTGAACGCGCTTGGTGCAAAGCCACCATAGAACCGGAACATGCGGTATCAATTGCCATGCAAGGACCTTCCACACCTAACGCATGTGAAACACGGCCTGCGGTTATACTCATTGCGTCACCCATCGAATCGTAGCCATTTACGCCTTTTAAACCGCCATACCATCCTTTTAATTGCGAATAATCATTGGTGTTCATCATCGCAAGAAAAACACCTGTATTACTTTGATACAAATCTTCGCTAGATTGACCAGCGTGTTCAAGTGCATGCCAAACCGTTTGTAACAAAATTCGCTGTTGTGGATCCATTCTTACAGCTTCGTGATCAGAAATACCAAAAAAACCGGCGTCGAACTGATCTATATCACTCATGAAACCACCTTCGCGGACATAAGTTTTACCCTCAGCCATTGGATCAGGATCATAGAATTCATCAGCCCCCCAACGTTCAGAGGGTATATTGGTTATGCAATCTTTTCCTGATTGAAAAACTGCTAACAGATCATCTATTGTTGATACATTTCCAGGTAATCGACAACCTGCTCCAACAATTGAAATAGGCTCATTAAAATTATCCATATTCGCATTACTAGTTTTATTAGTCATTAGTATTCCTTTATTTTATTTATATCAACGCGTTAATATTAAAATGATTGATGGAATTATTTTTACATATTATCGAATATAAATCTTTCTTATTATTACGTCAAGTTATATAAAAAGATAATGAAATTCTTATTTTGGGCAAGACTATGAT